>JACQUX010000011.1 GCA_016210045.1 Deltaproteobacteria bacterium
CCGTTAATAACTTGCATTACTATTAACGATATTATATATATTCGTTAATAAAAGAACATCTTATTATCGAATCGCTAATATGGCTAACCAATCGAAAATTCATGGGACAAATGTTAAGTGTCCGGAAGGCTATCAGGCTTATGTCCCTGATCCGCTTCCTCCACCGATAGAATGGAATGACCGGCTGGCGAGACATCTTTCAGATGCTGATCGTCTCATCGGTCAGTTGGCCTCAATCGGGGCCGCCTTACCCAACCCTCATCTGTTGATTCGTCCCTTTGTCCGACGCGAAGCCGTCTTGTCGAGCCGTATTGAGGGGACCCAAACTTCACTGGCGGAATTATTCGCGGATGAGGCCGGTGTGGAAACAGAGCGAGATCGGTCGGATCTCAGGGAAGTCGAAAACTATGTCAAAGCCTTGGAATATGGAATCAAGCGGCTCAAAACCCTCCCTATTTCATTGCGTCTGATTTGCGAGGTTCATGAATATCTCATGAAGGGCGTTCGGGGCAATATGGCTACCCCCGGAGAATTCCGGAGATCTCAAAACTGGATCGGTATTGCCGGTTGCACTTTACAAAACGCGACTTATGTTCCGCCGCCTCCACACCTGCTCATTGATTGTTTGGGAGCTTTGGAAAAATTCTTTCACGAATCCGCACTCCCGCCACTCGTGACGATCGCTCTGATCCATTTGCAATTCGAGACGATTCACCCGTTTCTCGATGGAAACGGTCGCGTGGGACGCCTTCTGATTATCCTGTATCTTGTGGAGCACGGTATTTTACCATCGCCAATTTTGTATCTCAGCGCCTTTTTTGAAGCCAAGCGAGATGAGTATTATGCTCATCTTCGCGCCGTAAATGAAAACGGAGACTGGGAAGGTTGGGTTGAATACTTTCTCAACGGAGTCGCCCGTCAGTCAGAAGATGCTTTAAGTCGCATCAAGCGAATACAGGAAACCGTTGCGAAGTGGAAACAATCCTTTACCCGCAAGGCCGACAAGAATTGTTTGCTGTTGATTGACGATTGCATGGCGAATCCCTTTATGACCGTGAGTGGCGTGGCCAAAAAACACAAGATCGCCTTTCCTACCGCCCAGCGTGCCATCGATAAACTAGAAAAGGCGGGTGTCCTCAAACAGACGAGCGACGCAAAACGAAACCGGATTTATTGCGCTCGAAAGCTTTTGGATATCTTGGATGAGCCGGCGAAGGTGTAAATTTAATACTGCGATTGTTCGAATATGACGGCTTGATTTGCTGTCCTAAAAAACCAGGCCAGCTCTATTAATCTTGTCCACAATCTCATTTAAATATTCTGCTTTCAGTATTTGACCATCCTCGAACTTGTTAAACGACCATTTGATCTTTATGTGTTCGAGTTTCAGGAAAACCAGTTCCACATCTTTTAAGAAGCTATTTAATGATCCTGCAGTAAGAATCGCCCCTGATTTCCAATGCGGAGACACCGGCTTGATTGCAACATCAGCCTTCTTTGCAATCTGAAAAAGGGCCTCGTGAAGGGCATGTAAGTCCGTAGCTTTTAGTACCATGCCAGTGACCATCCCCCATGTTATGTACCAGTTTGAACCAGAGAGTCCCCGTGGTTGATGTTCCATTGTGCCGCATAGTCGGCCGGGGTCTGATAGTCCAGTGAGCTATGTGGGCGCATCTGATTGTACTCGTGACGCCAGTGCTCGATCTTGCGCTGGGCATCCGCGATGTCCGCAAACAGCTCCTGGTTCAAACATTCATCCCGGAACCGGCCATTGAATGATTCCCGGAAGGCATTTTGGACGGGTTTGCCCGGATCAATAAAATCGAGTTGCACACCGTGTGTCGTCGCCCAATCCTCCATGGCCAAGCAGGTAAATTCTGGACCGTTATCCATGACGATGTTCGTGGGATAGCCCCGCGGTGCCGCAATGCGGTCAAGTAGAGCGATGACATGGACACCGCGAATCGATCGCGCCACGTCGATCGCCAATGCCTCCCGTGTGCAATCATCACCCAGGGTAAAACACTTGAGCTTCCGTCCGTCACGACACTGGTCATGGACAAAGTCCATGGACCAGCGTTCGTTGGGTCGCGACGGCGGTGGCATCACGAGGCGGACGTGACTCGGCCGTTTCTTCTTGCGCCGCTTGCGCAGACTCAGTCCCAGCTCACGATAATACAGCCGCTCCGTCCGTTTGTGGTTGACCACCAATCCCTCCCGTTTGCAGATCGCATGAATGATCGGGCATCCCCAGCGCACCTTGCGTTCGGCCAAGGTGCGCATGCGCACCCGTAACGCCTCGTCATGCGCGTCGCATCGCCGAGATACGTAGCGCTGACTCGACCGCGCCCTGCCGATGATCTGACAGGCCCGCCGCTCACTGGTCTGATACGTGTCCTGCACGTACCGGACCGCCTCACGCCGTGCGGCAGGCCTTACCAGTTTTTTGAGAGTACATCCTTCACCGCCACCAGCTCTAAGGCTTGGTCGGCGACAATCCGCTTGAGTTGCCGGTTCTCGTCGTCCAGCGCCTTGAGTCGTTTGGCATCACTCACCGTCATCCCGCCGTACTTCTTGCGCCACTCATACAGCGTGGCACTGCTCACGCCGATCTCCCGACTCAGGTCCGCCACGGTCTGCCCCGCCTCCCAACGCTGGAGCACCCCGATGATCTGCTCCTCGGTAAATCGCTTCCGTTTCATCTGTCCTCCTTGCCCATGCTGGGCGTTTAGTGGGGACCGATTCTGGTGGCAACTGGACTAGTTTGTGGGGGGAAGGTCAAACTCATGAAGCGCCCAAGGTCATTAACCATCCTCCGGCAAACTGGAATCTGAAATTCGACCGGTTAGCAAAAGAATGCGGGCTTGATTGCGATCTCGCCAAGGCGTTTGAACAAGTCGACGCGTTTATCAGCGGGCTTCAGCGATAAATTGTTCCTGCGATCCAGGGCGGCCTATTTTCTGACAAATGCAGTTATCCACTGTCCATCCGGCTTAGGGGGGATGGAGGGTGGAGATTATTGAAACACCGTACCAATATCGACGCCTGTTTTGTTCTTGGTCACTGCAGTAATAATATATCGACCAGAGGGCGCGGGAATCGTCACTGTGTAAAAATTATCGGTCTGCAGTTCACTCTGAACCATTCCACCGCCAGTAACTGTCAGAACATTCCCATCGGGTAGCGTTGTGTGTCGAGGACCAGCTTCTACGGAAGCCTGTCTTAGTCCCTCTGCTTTGATTGTCACAACCAATTTGCCTGCATAAGGGGCATTCATTTCAACCGTACGAATCAGATTGTGTGTGCTGTCTGCATTATCTGAATACTTTTCCTCAATTGTTCTGAGTGCAGGGAGTTGCGGTTTATTGAAATTGTATTCGTATTTGTTCCCAGCCACATTGTCACCACTCCCAGTATGGCTCTGATTTGTTGGGACCGGTGATACTGGAGCGGATGGCTCTGCGGATTTATCTGAGGCCATAGTTGTTTTGTCCTTATCAATTTGCTTTCCGAAATACCATGAGCCGTATCCCCCGAGAATAGCCACAATCGATCCGATAGCAGCCGCAATTTTGCAGGCTGTTAGCCAACCTTCTGGTCCCATATTTCTCTCCGTACAAAAATTAGTCACCGGCGACTCAAATACGCTACCGGTGACTCATTTGCGTCCCCAGCGGGATTCGAACCCGCGTCTTCACCGTGAAAGGGTGGTGTCCTGGGCCGGGCTAGACGATGGGGACGTTACGCTATTTCATTCTCCTGTGCCACTCTGGCTGCCTTGCCTGCTGCGCCCTCACGGGCGCATGTCCTGGGGCCCTCCGGCTCACGCCTCCGGGCACTTCCTCGTCGTCCCACGCTCCGCGTGGGAACCCCGACTCGGTCGCCGGGCTAGACGATGGGGACGTTACTCTACTTCATTCTCCTGTGCCGCTCTGGCTGCCTTGCCTGCTGCGCCCTCGCGGGCGCATGTCTTTGAAAAACTTGCGCGCTGCTACCATAGTCGTTCCGGCTCGGCAAGTTTGGAGTGGGCCCTCGCGATAAAAAATAAAAACCGCGCCGGCTAGGCCGACGCGGTTTTTTTACGCATCATCAGAATAAGTCTGACTTAGCCGACGGCAACAACTTCGGTCGCGTGTTCGCCCTTGGGGCCTTGGCCGATATTGAACTCGACTTTTTGGCCTTCGGAGAGGGACTTAAACCCTTCCGCGATGATGTTGGAATGGTGGACGAAAAGGTCTTTTCCGCCACTATCCGGGGTAATAAAGCCGTACCCCTTGCTGTCATTGAACCACTTAACGGTTCCGGTCTGTTTGGACATGATGTCCTCCTTGTAGTGCTGTAGTTTGCTTAAGATTTGACAGGATCACTAGTGGACAACTCCTGGCCTTCCTCGCAAGTCCTACAACGGTTGATGCGCGCCTCTTACATGAATCCCCACTGGTTGGCAAGCCCTGAATAATGAAAAAGCTGAGTGCCATCAGTCTCCACGCCCGGATATTGCCTTGCGTTCCTCAGGGATGCCTCTATATAAAGCGCTGCGTTATCAATGGCTTTAACGTCACAGAAAGGACGACCCATGCGCACGACCCCCTGGATTCGGGTACTTGCTCTCGTCATGCCACTCGCCATTCTCGGCTGCGAAGACACGGCTGAAGGGCCTACGGCGACACCCCCTCCACTCCCCACTACGAACCAAACTCCTGAAAATTCGAGCCTGCCACCGACAACGCCGCAGCTGCAATTGCGCGCCACGTTCGACAGTTTTTACCCGATGCAACTCGACTATGCGGTCTTTTATTCGGATGCACAGCCGGCAGTCACTCCACTCCTCAGCCCTAGCTCGACGCTGCACGAAGCGGTGGAGCTCTATGGCAAGATGCTGACCGGCAATTTTTTCGTGCGCTATTGTGAAGACGCGCAGTGCGCCAAGGTGACCGCCATCGAAAAGGCCACGGTCGTCACGCCGCTCCCGGCCGGTATCACCAAGAATGAGGATGGCAGCTATGCGATCAAGCCGACGGCCAAAATGTACGACGCCCCATTGCCGCTCTATCCGGAATTCACACTCTCCGTCAGCAGTCTCCCACAGAGTCCATTTTATGCCGACCTCTTCTTCGACACCGCCGTCGGCACTCCGTGTAAGACGGAAGCGCCCGTCGACTGCGCGACGTTGTTCGATACGCGCCCCACGGCACTCAGCGCGGGCGGTCGGTACGACGGGGAGCCACCCACACTGAGCGTCTTCAATCCGAAGGCACATCGGCCATTTTTGGTCCAAGCACGGTCGGAAGGCATCACAACGGTGCAGCCGTTGTTCCACTTCTCGCATATCGTCGGCTTGTTGGAGTGTAACACAACTATCAGCTGTCTCAGTCAACACGCCGTAGCGTCAACGACTCCGTCGCCAGACGATGCCACGACACCAGAAACCAAACAGCCACCAACCGACACCACGGCTCCAGCAACGCCCGCCGGCACCGCCACGGCAACACCGGTGGCTCCGACCGACGGAAAATTGGCCGATGCCGCACATTCGGCAACGCCTGCAGCGTTGGAACCGGCACCAACCAATGACGGCACGGACACCGCTGCAACCCCGACGACTCCGAGCAGCCCTCCTGCCGCGGGTGAACCAACGGCCCCAACAGCGCCCAACGATCCTCAGCCGGGTGATGACACGAATGCCGGCACTAAGAAACCAACACCAGGGATTGACGTCGTACCACCCGCTGGCATGCCACCCTCGAAACTTCCGCGTGCTGGCGCGGGCACTGCACCGAAGGCGCCGAAGCGCGCCGGTCAGCCGGGGACCGACAACGCACGCGCCCCAACTGGTACTCCAGCCGACGATGATGACGACAACACCGACAAACCACCGCGCGGAGGGACGCGAAAGCCCCCCATCAAGCTTGACCCAACCACGGTCGGGCGCATCGGAGGAAACAACAAAGTCCCGCCTCCATCGATCCTGAAAGTGTTACTCGATTTGGACTTGGCACGCGCCGGTCAAGGTCCAACCCGGACGGGCAGCAGTTCCAGTAGCAGCAGCTCGGGCGGGCAGACAGAGAAGCCGTCGGGAGGCTCCACCTCGTCTTCTACATCCTCCTCTGGCCGTGGCGGGGAGGCAGTGGAACCGATGATCTTCTTGACCGGCACACTCGTCACCTTACTCCCGGCCAAATTCACGATCGATTGGGAGGCCGTGCAGCAAGTGACGGAGGCCATCGAGAAGGAGAAGGCGGAGGCGCAGGCCAAGGCCAAGGCGGCGCTTGAGAAGGTTCAGCAGACGGTCGAGGATCTCAAAAATAACACGGATGTGAAGACGGCGTTGAATGAGGCCAAAGGGAAAGCCGATGAAGTGATGAAACAGTGGGTGCCCTACTTGCAAACCCAGATAGCGAACTGCACAGACCCGGAAAATGTGTGTAGCCTCGAGATAGTCAAGGATTATATCGAGAAAGTAAAGAGCCAAGCCGGGACGGCGAAGATGAAGATGGACGGGGCGCTCGGGAAGTTCAACGCCGTCAAGGCCGAGCTGGAAGGCGCGATTGCCGAGGCTCAATCGGCAGTCGAGACCGCGATGGGCACGGTGCAATCGGCCGTCGATGAAGCCAACCAACAGATCGACGCCGCGATGCAAGAGATCAATAATCTGGTGAGCTCGATCCAAGGCGAGATTGCGAGCCTGAAGCAACAATTCGAAGAGACGATTACGAATACGTTGAGCCAGATCGCGTCGGTCCAGAAAACGGTAGAAGACGCGATTGCCAGTGCGGCGAAAGAGGCTGCGAAGCTCGAGGAGAAAGCCAAGAAAGAATACGAGGCGTGGAAAAAAGAGGCCGAGGACGCGTGGGGCTCCGTAAAAGAGGCGGCCAGTGGCGTCAAGGACACGTTCGACGAGATCGTCGGCTCGTTCGGCGGTTTGGGCGATCTCTTTTAACGGCGCGACGGCACGAATTCCGTTGCCCTGGCTCGGCGTGATCCCTACAATGCGCGCATGATTGCATTGTTGACGGGGCTGCTGGCGACACTCGAAGAGGATCACGTCATCATCGATGTCCAAGGCGTCGGATATCAAGCGCTCGTCTCGGCCCAAACGGCCAAATGTCTGCCGCAGCCCGGCGCCACGGTGCGGCTCTACATTCATACGCATGTGCGCGAAGATCAACTCTGCTTGTTCGGCTTTGCCACGCGAGAGGAACGGGCGCTGTTTCAACGGCTGTTGGCCGTCTCCGGGATCGGGCCGAAGTCGGCGCTGGCGCTGCTCTCCGGACTCTCCACGCCCGATTTAGTGCAGGCCGTGATCGGCGAAGACGCGCGACAGTTAGCGACCATTCCAGGAATCGGCAAGAAAACTGCGGAACGGATCGTGATCGACTTGCGGGATCGACTGTTGAAAGACCAGGTGTTGGTCAATCTCCCATCCGCGGGCACCGACCGATCGACCGGCATCAACCACGATGCGTTGTCGGCGCTGTTGAACTTGGGCTATGCCCGACAAGTGGCCGAGCCCGCGGTGCGCACGGCGCAACAACGCAGCCACGGGGCCACGTTGAGCGGGCTGATTCGTGAGGCGTTGAAGGAATTGGCAACCCGATGACCACGGCACTTCCATCCGCCAGCGACGACCCGTTCGACCTCACGCCGAACGGCGGCGAAGAAGCCGCGTTCGAGGCCTCGCTCCGCCCGAAACGGCTCGCCGAATACGTGGGCCAAAACGCGGTCAAGGAAGCGCTGACGATCTTCATTGAAGCGGCCAGCCGGCGGCGGGAGGCGCTCGATCACGCGCTGTTTTGCGGTCCACCGGGACTCGGCAAGACGACCTTGGCGCATATCATCGCGGCGGAACTCGGCGTGGCGATTCACATCACGTCGGGTCCGGTGCTGGAACGCGCAGGCGATTTAGCCGGGATCTTGACCAATCTCGAGGCGCGTCAAGTCCTGTTCATCGACGAAATCCACCGGCTGCCGCGCATCGTCGAAGAACTCCTCTATCCAGCAATGGAAGACTTCCGCCTGGATTTGGTTGTCGGCCAGGGGCCGGCTGCCCGCACGGTGCGGATCGATCTCCCCCACTTCACGTTAATCGGCGCGACGACGCGCGTCGGGCTGCTCACGTCGCCGCTGCGCGATCGTTTCGGAATCGTTTCCCGACTGGAATATTATGCCCCGGAGGAACTCGCGCAGATCCTGAGCCGCTCGGCGGAATTGTTACAGACGGCGTTGCCGCCCGCTGCCGCATTGGAAATTGCGCTCCGCTCTCGCGGCACACCACGGATTGCGAATCGGCTGCTCCGCCGCGCGCGCGACTTTGCCCAAGTCCGCGCGGCCGGACGGATCGACATCGCCGTCGCCCGAGACGCGTTGACCCTCCTCTCCGTCGATCAGGCGGGCTTCGATCCGATGGATCGAAAAATTCTTCTCACCATTATCGAAAAATTTAACGGCGGCCCGGTCGGAATCGAGACCATCGCCTCGGCGGTCAGCGAGGCGCGCGACACGATCGAAGACGTGTATGAACCGTTTCTGATCCAACACGGGTATCTGGCCCGCACCCCACGCGGTCGCGTGGCGACGACCCGCAGTTACGAGCACTTTGGGCGCACCGCACCGACACACTTGCGGCAAGGGGATCTGTATCGTGCAGGTGACGCATGACCAAATGGTTGCGGCACATCCTCGGATCCTGGCGGGAGTGGATCAACCCGATCCCGCTCGCGGCCTTAGCGTTAAGCCTCATTTTCGGATGGTATATCGTCTTCGGCGATCAAGGCCTCGTGCGGCTGCGCCAATTGCGTCACACCGAAGGTGAACTACGCCAACGCGAACTCGCGCTCTCCAGCCGTCTCCAAACGTTGGCGCAAGAAAAAGTCCGGCTGGATGATCCGGATTATCTGGAGCTGATCATCCGTCGTGAACTCGGCTACGTCCGCAGCGGCGAATTGATTTATCAGTTTCCGGAACCGGAAGTCCGCGTTGGCACACCGCCGGCCACGATCACCACGCCGCGCACGGCCGGCAAATAACGAAAGCCGTCACCCATGCTCCATCGCCCGTATGTGCTCGCCTTTCTCTGCGCGTTTCTCTACCTCGCCATCCGGCGGTTCGGCACCACACGCGCGTTGTTCTGGCTGACTACCGGGTACTGGATCGCTTGGATCTCGGAGGCCAGTTCGATTCGCAATGGATTCCCCTATGGCTGGTACAGCTATCGCTATGAAAATTTGACCCGCGACTGGCTGTTGTGGGGCGTGCCGGTCTGGGACTCGCTCTCCTATCCGTTCCTGATTTATGCCAGCTACACGACGGCGACCTTCTTGTTGCGCCCTCGTGAAGCAGCGGACTCCTCCGTGCGCTGGCGCCGCGCGCTGCTCGGGGCCGCATTGACGATGTTGCTCGATATCATCATTGATCCGGTCGCGAATCTCGGAGAGCGGTGGTTTCTGGGCGATATCTACGATTACGCGCATCCGGGATGGTATTTCGGCGTCCCATTCACGAATTTTCTCGGTTGGTTTCTCGTTCCACTCGTCATCATCCTCGTCAATCAATGGCTCTGGGAACTCATTCCAGGACGTACGCACGTACGCACCTACGCACGTACGCACAATCTGATGGACCTTGCCTTTTATTTCAGCATCGCGCTGTTTAATATCGTGCTGGCTTGGTCTATAGGGGCGTATGCCCTGGGGGCAATTTCCTCAATATTGCTGCTAGCGGTTGGACTCTTGGTGAAGAGACAGCTTTAATCACTGTGGATAACTCGTCTCCCTGGCATCACTTTCTATTTGGTTCAACTGACACTTGATCACTACGACGCGCTGGCGCTATCGGATGCCCTAACGTTGGGGAGGAACGGGCCATGGGACAACAGGAACAAAACATAACACGGCGACGGAACACGGAACGGCACTGGCAGCAGTTGTCGATCGAAGATAAGCGTCGTCAACTGCGGGACGAGCTGCAAGATGAAATGATTACGATGGCCCACGAATTAGGACTGCAATTGAGTGTCGATCAGATCATCCGCGCTATTGAACAGACGGAATACACGCCCGACGAAATGGAAAACCGCCACACTGCCCATCTTTCCTGGCTGCATCGGCACGCGTCGCAACTGGTGCGGCGCGACAATTCCGCCCATTAGCCTTCACTGAGGACGACAACCTCGAACCGTTGCCCTTCATCGGTTCGAAAATGACCCAACCATGCGGGAGCCGTGCCGATCAGTTCTGCGAACCGTTCCGGTGTCTCCACGAAACCCTGCGCCATCCCAAGCTCCCAGACCGCGTCGCTTCCTTGCCACTGCGTTAATAGTGCGCCGGCCAGCAGATCGGCCAATGCCGCCATGGCCGCCGTGTCGAAGGTGTCGTCATTCGGCAAATCGCGACCGAGCAAATTGACAGCCGCTTCCCGCGCCACTCGGGCAGTGCCGGCCACCACGACTTTTCCGGCCGTCGCACCGACAAACGAGACCACACCGAGCGAGACCGCGTCGCGCCACGGATCGGTTTCTTCGACCGGTTCGAGTAACAGAAACGCGCCATCCCCTGCCGCGCGCACGACCGTCGACGGCCACTCGGTGGTTAACAGATTGTCGTTGAGTGCACTCACGTGGTCGCCCCTGATTGTGGCAATAGATCGTTCAGCACCGCGCGCACCGCCTCCGGACGAAACGGACGTTCCAGACCGCCACGAACACCGTGTTGTGCGATGGCCGCAGCGCGCCGCGCATTCCGTTCGCTGGTCAGCAGCACGACTGGAATATTCGCCAACTGCGATTCCCCGCGCAGTGCCACAAGCAATTCCGGTCCATCCAGTTCGGGCATCGCCAGTGCAGTAATGATCAGGTCCACTCGTTCCTCACGCACCATGACTAACGCTTCGCGACCCTGACTCGCTTCACGGATGGCGCTGCGATCAATGCCGGCGAGCTGCAACGCCCGCACGCAATACGCCCGCGCAACGATATTCGGTTCCACGACGAGGATCTTCAGGCCCACGGATCATCCCTTCGGCAGGTCTTTCGTGATGAATTCACCCATGCTCTGGATCTGCGCGAACGTCTCTCCCGCCACGCGCTCCAAACGATGCGCCTGGACATGCAACCGTTGCAAGACGGCTGGGTCCACTTGACGCGAGAGTTCGCCGCGATCGACGCCGTAGCCGAGCGAATGCGCCAACGCATTGGCGGTATGGACCAGGTCCACGACGACGCGATGTCCTTCATCCGGCGCCTCGCTCGGGCGGTGATGCCACAGCGCGGTGTATTCCACCACCTCCGGGAGATTCCATTTTTTCGCCAATGCGCCACCTAATTCCGTGTGATCCGTCCCTAATGCCGCACGCTCGGCATCCAGAAAGTGGCCGACGCTCGAATCGCCTTCCACCACGATCTGCTTCGATTGATTCGAGAGGAACACGCCGATCACGAGCTTGCCAATGTCGTGCAGCAGTCCGGCCGTGAAAATGAGTTCCGGCATTTTGACCCCGAGCTCCACGACAAGGCGTTCGCTCAACATCGCGACCGCGACGCAATGGACCCAAAAGTCCGCGGCCTTGGTCTCGTAGCCGCTCAAATACGGCGGAATGATCCGGGAAAAGGCGCCCATCGCGGCGATTTCAAACACCCGCTTGATGCCCATCAGCATCACGGCCTGTTGGACCGTGGTGATCTTGCGCCGCAGCCCGAAATACGGCGAATTGGCAAAGCGCAGCAAATTGGCGGTCAGCGCGGGATCGGGCCCCACGACTTCTTCAAAATCCTCCGCACTCCAGACGTCGCTCGAGACCAGGGCACACATCCGGGCCACGACCCCAGGCAGGGTCGGCAGCTTGTCGACGGCGGCCAAGATCAGTTCGGTCTGGCTCATAGCTGCCGCTCCTCTCCTCGAGTGGACATGATCACGCGGCCGGTGCCGACCAACAACGCCACTTCCCAGGAGTGTTGTCCTCCCAGCGCTTCCGCAGCAACCAGCAGACCGGCACGCCATAGTTGTTTTCGCACAGCGACCGCGGTCCGCCACCCGAGTTGCAACACGGCCGGGGCCTCAACCAGCGTGCCGCCGCCCGCCAATTTGACGGTCAGGTTTTCAGTCCGCGCGCCTAAACCGTGCATCCGTTGGAGCAATAACGGCACTCCAGTATCCGCATAGAGGGTTGGCAAGACATCGCTGTTGGAGCGGCTGTAAACAGCGCGTGGCAACATAACGTGTAGCAATCCACCCACATGATGCACAGGATCGTGCGCGAGAACGGCAATGCAACCGCCGAGAGATCGGGTCTTTAAAATGGCGGCGGTATCGATCGCGACTTCGCACTGCCCCTTCGGAATCAGAATGGTGTGCGCTGGTTCACTCGACATGGACTAGGCATTGCCAAATGCGCAGCGAAAACGCAAGGACTGTGCAAATAAAATCTAGACTTTTACGAATAGATTCGTTATGCACGCGCGCCATGCGGACCTATTGGAAAGAACTCACGATTTCGACGGGCGACAACAATCTTCCCACCCTCGACCCGAAGCTCAAACAATTCGTCGGCCCTCAGGATATTTTCTTCATTGAGGACCTCACGGAACAGTTTCAGCAATTAGTCGCCGCGAGCGAAATTGCCAACGGACTCTTCACCGCACAGGTCATGCACACAACCACGGTGCTCAGCGTCAACGAACTCGATGAACCGATGCTGTTGATGGACATTCACCGCGCGTTAAGCGAGATCGCGCCGCGCGTGAATGATTATTTGCACAACAGCCCATTGCGGACGAAAAATCGCTGCGCGGAAGACAATCGCTGCGATCGCAACGCCGACGCGCACGTCAAATCGTTCCTGATCGGAAATGCGACGACCAGTCTGTTGGTCCGCAACGGGAAACTACTGCTCGGACGCTGGCAACGCATCTCGGTGATCGACTTCGACGGACCCCGTCAACGCCAATTAGTCGTCCAAATCCTCGGCGAGTGAACTAACTATCAGTTCTTGATCCAACCCCGCCTATCTGCTAGGTCCGGGCATCATGGCTGCTGAGGTGCTAATCGCCCTCGCCTCCTGCGATAAGGAACGCGAGGGTTTATATAGTCAACCGATCTTAGGCGTGCCGCTCTTTTTGCGCAGCGTCCTGACATTGGCGGATAGCGGTCACAGCCATTTCGTCGTCGTCGCCCCGTTGGGACTGCGCCGCTCGGTCATACGCCTCTGGACCCGGTATGCCGCCGGGCGGGGTTTCAAACTCGATTTCGTGCCGCTGCAGAGTGGCGGTGGCCTAGCCCCGCGCGATCAGACCTTGCTCACCGAACTCTTGGCCGATCGCGTTTGTGTGCTGGACGGCCTCACGGTGGTCTCCCCACGCTGGGCACGAGAAGTCTTGCGACCAGGTCTCACGTATCACCGCCCGCTGGCCGAAACCGCGCGCGTCCTCTCTCGCGAGCACTTGCTCCACGCGCTCTCCGACGGCACACTCGTGACCGCACTCGACACGACGCATTCGTACTGTCAGCCTGGGCTCTCGTGTCGCATCACCGCAGCGGGGCAAATCGGCATCCTCGAACATTTTCTGTGTGAACTGCTCCGCATGGGCG
Source organism: Deltaproteobacteria bacterium (assembly GCA_016210045.1). Taxonomy (NCBI): domain Bacteria; kingdom Pseudomonadati; phylum Myxococcota; class Myxococcia; species Deltaproteobacteria bacterium. Next base: position 13,581 of record JACQUX010000011.1, read on the forward strand.
CAAATGGGCTCATTGCACGGCACGTCAACAAGCGACTGTCGATCCCGTTGAGCCGGATCTTGGCACGGTGGCGTGTCAGTCCGCATGCAATTACGGTCGGCAATATGCTGATCGGCCTGGCCGCCGGGATCGGTACCGCGGGCGTCACCTACTTCGGGCTGTTAGTGGGCGGCGTGTTGTTTCAAATCGCCTCCATCATGGACGGCTGCGACGGCGAAGTGGCGAAACTGACCCATCGCACCAGTCGTTTCGGCCAAGTGATCGACACCGCCAGCGACAACCTCGCATTGGTCAGCTTTTTCGTAGGCCTCAGTATCCATCACTTTCGCGTCTCCGGCGATTGGCGCTCCTTCCTCTGGGGTGCCGCGATGCTCGGCGGGCTTGGCGCGTTGCTGGGCATCCTGATCCCGTTCCTGCGCCGCTTTTCCAATTCCGCGAGTTTGGCCACGTTTGATCGGGAATATATGGAGCCATTGGCCCGTCGTCTCCCGCCGATCCTGGCCGGCGGATTGCGTGGGATCAAAGCGATCTTTAAGAAAGAATGGTTCTCGCTCTGCTTCTGCCTGATGGCCATGGCCGGCGTCTTGCCGTTGGCGTTGCCCATTGTCGCCATCGGCAGTTGGCTGGGGGTCGTGGCCGCGTTCTGGGTCCCGCGCCTCCCGTCGATTCGCCGCAGTCTGGCGCGGACAATTCCTGACGCGGCAGCGGACCTCGAGACCGATTCCGGCATGGCGACGGCGCGGGCCATTGCTTTGTAATCCAGCAAGGACGCATCTTCTATGTTCGATCCCAAACCCGCATTGCATCTCCCTCAAAGCCTACACACGCCTGTGGCCACGACAATGGCACAGGAGCAATCGGTTTGGATCTTCGACCTCGACGGCACATTAATCGACTCCATGACCGCATTTCGTCATTTGGCCGGTGAATTAATCGCAGCGCACTACGGCGTCAGTCCGACGGAGGCGGAGGAACAATATCGCCAAACCTCGGGGCTGCCGTTCGTGGAACAAATGCAGACGCTCTATCCGGATCATCCCAACAACGCCGAAACGGTTGCAACCTTCGAGCGACGGAAACTGGACTATTACGCGCAAGCGCGGCCATTCCCCGATGTCTTGCCAGTCTTGCAAATTTTAGCGGAACGCGGCGATTTTTTAGGGATCTCGTCGAACAATGGACAGGCGTTAGTTGAATCGATGGTCGAGCGCTGGGAACTCCCGATCCACATCGTCTGCGGCTGGCGCAATGGCGTCGGCAAAGGCATTGCGCACTTCGCCACGATGCGCGCCTTCAGCCAGGCCGCAGACGACGCGATGACCTTCGTCGGCGACTCGCTACACGACGCCGCATTGGCGTTGCAGCACGGCCTCGGATTCACCGGCCGCGTCGGGACATTTGCGGCCGGCGAATTTCACCATCGGTACCCCGGCGTGCGGGTCATCCGCTCGTTGCGGGAGCTCCTCTCGTGAAGGCACTCGTGCTGGCCGCCGGCCTTGGTAGTCGACTGCACGACCTGACACGCGATCTTCCAAAGGCGTTAGTGCTGCTGCATGACGAACCGCTGTTGGGACACGTATTGCGCTGGCTCCGCGGCAGCGCGACCATCGAGTCGATCGGCGTGGTGGCTGGCTTTCACGCCGATCTGGTGCGCGGCTGGCTGGCGAGTCATGCCCCCGACGTCCAGCTCTTCGAAAATCCGGAGTATCGGGCCGGGAACTTGTTGACCCTCTGCGCGGCGCGCGACTATGCCCAAGGCGATCTCCTGATCTGTAATGTGGATCACCTCTACCATCCCGCGATGCGGGCGCAGATGATCACGCCAGCGACCCATATCACCGCCATCGTCGACCACGATCGGACGCTCGGTCCCGATGACATGAAAGTGACGCTCGATGGCCACGGCCGCCTCGCGGCGATCCATAAGACCTTGGCGACTTGGGATTGTGGCTATATCGGGGCCACACAAATCCCCGCTGCGTGGCAAGCGGCGTATTGGCAGGCGGTGGCCCAGACACAAGCGCGGCATGGCACACTAAGTTGCGTCGAATGGGTGTTGGGCGAATTGGTCGCAACGAACGTGCCGGTCCACGTGATGGACGTCAGTGGTCATGGCTGGGTCGAGATCGACGAACCCGCCGACTTGCGCCGCGCCGCCGACTTCCTGCGCCAGCGCCCACCCCGCCCCCCTCTATGAAGCGGCTCCGCCTCCTCTTACTCGTGCTCGGCTTCGCACTGTTTCTACATCTGGTGCAGCGAATCGGCTTTGCGACGGTCTGGACACAGCTGCGTCGGATCGGATGGTGGCTGCTGCCCATTGGGGTGCTCGGCGTGCTGTGGCACTGGCTACAGGCCTGGGCCTGGCAACGCATCTTGCGCCAACGGCGCCGCATCGCGCTCAGGTCACTGTATCTCATTAAAGTTGTCGGCGAGACGATCAACACCATTACGCCCGCCGGTTTTTTGGGCGGCGATCCGATGCGGATCTATTTGTTGCGCCGTCACCTCCCCTGGATCTTCGGAACGGCGTCGGTCGTCATCGATCGCACCGTGCAGGCCATGGCCACGTTGGTCACAATCGTGATGGGCGTGCTGCTGATCTACTGGCGCATCCCCCATCTGCCGATGAACATGCGCTATGGACTGCCGATTGTCCTCATTATCGCGTGCGCATTCATTACGTATATTTTCCTGCATCAGCAGCACGGTTTTTTTGGTTTCGGATTGCAACTCCTGAAGCGCTTCAGGATTCGCCGCCATATTGCGCCCCAGCGCGTGGAACAGGTCGAAGAACTCGACCGTCGGATCGCCGAATTTTATCGACACGATCCTTCCGGATTTTGGCTCGCCCTGCTGCTCCATTGGGCGGGACGCATGCTCGGCATCGTCGAGATCTATTGGATCGGTCACGCCGTCAACCCATTGTTCGGTTGGCCGGAGGCGTTCATCCTCGGCGCATTAGCGCCGCTCATTAATCTCGTCTTTTCGTTCATTCCGGGAGCCTTCGGCGTCATGGAGGGCGCATTCAGCGGAGCACTGTATTTAATGCACTTGCCCCCGGCACTCGGCGTGACGATTCAGATCGTGAAGCGACTCCGCTCCGGTCTATGGATCTTGCTTGGATTTGTCTGTTTGAGTCTGCAAGACAAACGCGGAACGTAAGTTCAACGTTTATTCCCATTCAATCGTGCCGGGCGGCTTCGAGGTGACGTCGTAGACCACGCGATTGATCCCGCGGACTTCGTTGATGATCCGGCTGCTGATTCGGCCGAGGACTTCGTACGGGAGTTGGGCCCAATCGGCTGTCATGCCATCTTGGCTGTGCACGGCCCGCACCGCCACCACGTGTTCGTAGGTCCGTTGATCGCCCATCACGCCGACGGTCTTGACCGGCAGCAGCACACAAAAACTCTGCCACACATGCGTGTACCAGCCGGCTGACTTGATTTCTTGCATCATCACATGGTCGGCGTCGCGCAACATCTCCAGCCGTTCTTGAGTAACGGCGCCGAGGATACGGACCGCCAACCCAGGACCGGGGAACGGTTGCCGATCGATGAATTCATTCGGCATCCCCATCGCGCGGCCCAGCTGACGGACTTCATCTTTAAAAAGTTCCCGCAGCGGCTCGACGAGTTTGAGGCCCATTTTGTCGGGGAGTCCGCCGACATTGTGATGGCTCTTGATCGTGGCCGAGGGTCCTTTGAAGGAGACCGATTCGATTACATCGGGATAAAGTGTTCCTTGGGCCAGATAGGCGACGCCCGGGATCGCCCGCGCCTCTTCTTCGAAGACGGCGATGAACTCGCGCCCGATGATCTTTCGTTTCGTTTCCGGATCGTCCACGTCGCGCAATTTTTGCAGAAAGCGCTCCGCCGCATCGATGCGTCGGATCTTAATTCCAAGGCGTTCTGCGAAGAGTCGGGGGATTTTCGTCGATTCATCTTTGCGCAATAATCCGTTGTCCACGAAGAGACAGACCACTTGATCGGCCAACGCCCGATGCAACAACGCCGCAAGGACTGAGGAGTCGACACCACCGGACACTGCGCAAACGACGCGCGCGGTGCCGACCCGCTCTCGAATCTCCCGCACCGCGCGTTCCAGGAACGATCCGATCGACCACTCGCGTGCACATTCGCAAATTTGGAACAGGAAATTGTGGAGAATCTGCGTGCCGGGAACGGTGTGCAACACTTCCGGGTGAAACTGGAGTCCGTAACAACGCCGCTTCGGATCGGCAAACGCCGCGACTTCGATGTCCGTCGAGCGCGCGATCCCAACGCATCCCGACGGCAGCGTTTGCACATGATCGCCGTGACTCATCCAGACGGTCTGCAGCCGATCGCCGATACCTTGCAACAACGGTTGCGTGGTTTCAAACTCCACGGTCGCCCGACCATACTCGCGCCGCGTACTGCACGCGACCGCGCCGCCCAGTTGTTGCACCATGGCCTGCATGCCATAGCAGACGCCTAACACCGGGAGGCCGAGTTGCAGCAATGCGGGATCGAGGCGCGGCGCATCGGTGTCAGTGACCGAGGCCGGTCCGCCCGACAAAATCAACCCTTGCGGGGCAAACGCACGGACTTGTTCGACGGTCCACGTGCACGGTTGGATCTCGGCGTACACTTGTGCCTCGCGCACCCGCCGCGCAATCAGCTGCGTATATTGCGACCCGAAATCGAGGATGAGTATTTTGTGCATTATTCCACCGAGTAATTCGGCGCCTCCTGCGTGATCGTGACATCGTGAACGTGCGATTCGCGTAATCCCGCAGCGGTGATCCGGACGAATCGCGCGCGCGTTCGCAACGCGGTGAGGTCCGGCGCACCGACATAGCCCATGCCGGACCGCAACCCGCCGACCAATTGATAGAGCATGTCGGCGAGGCGACCCCGATACGGCACGCGCCCCTCGACGCCTTCCGGCACCAGCTTGCCCGCCTCGCGCACATGCGCTTGGCCGTACCGTTCACGGCTCCCGCGCAGCATCGCGGAGAGCGACCCCATGCCACGATAGACTTTGTAGCTCCGTCCTTGATAGAGGACGCGTTCCCCAGGCGCCTCGTCCGTGCCGGCAAAGAGCGAGCAGATCATCACGGCGTCCGCTCCGGCCGCCAGCGCCTTGACGATATCTCCGGAATATTTGATCCCGCCGTCCGCGATCAGCGTGACGTGCGCGTCACGCGTGACGCGCGCACATTCGGAAACGGCCGTGAACTGCGGCATGCCGCAGCCGCTCACCATCCGCGTCGTACAAATGCTCCCTGGTCCCTGCCCGATCTTGATCGCCGTCGCTCCGGCACGCACTAACGCGGCCGCGCCTTCCGCAGTCGAGACATTGCCGGCGATCACTTCGACATCGGCATGCACGCGACGCAGCGCCTGCACGACGTCGCAGACGGCGCGCGTATGCCCATGCGCCGTGTCGACGCAGAGGATATCGACACCGGCGGCCAACAACGCGGCAGCCCGCTCCAGCCCGTCCGATCCGACGCCGATCGCCGCGCCCACCCGCAACCGGCCTTCGCTGTCTTTTGCCGCGTGGGGATAGGCACGCGCCTTTTCCACGTCTTTAATTGTGATCAGCCCCACGAGTGCATCGGCCCGACTCACCACCGGAAGTTTTTCAATGCGATGTTGATGTAACAGCGTAATCGCCGCCTGCAGCGTCACGCCTTCCGGCGCCGTGATCAGGCGCGAGCGTGGCGTCATCAGTTCGGCGACCGGCCGCGCAAAGTCCGTCGCGGCGCGGATGTCGCGATTGGTCAGGATTCCGACTAAATGGCCGTCGGCCTCCACGACTGGAAATCCGGAAATGTGGTGTTCGGCGCGAAGGTCGAGCGCACGCGTCAGCGGATCGGTCGGCTGCAACGTGACCGGTTGACGCACAATCCCGCTCTCGAATTTTTTGACCCGCGCCACTTTGGCAGCTTGTTCTTCGATCGACAGGTTTTTGTGAATAATACCGAGTCCACCCTCTTGCGCCATCACGATGGCCGTTTTCCCTTCGGTCACGGTATCCATCGCCGCACTCAAGATCGGGATGCCGAGCTGAATGCGGGCGGTCAGCTGCGTCTGCGTCTGGACATCCGCGGGGAGCAATGCCGATTCTTGAGGAACGAGCAAAACATCGTCGAACGTCAGGGCTTGCGGGAGAATGACCGGTTCCATGGTCGGCTCATATTCAGGAGTGGTGCTGCTGTCAAGGAGGTGACTGGTGGCTCGTGACTGGTGGCTGGGCAATGGGACTCACGTGGTCCGTTCCCAGTCACCAGTCACGAGCCACCAGTCACCAAAGAGCACCCACCGCCCCCCTTGATTTGCCGTGAATAGTACTCTTCCGCCTCATCCAGCGGAGTCGGTCCTGCCGCCTCGGTCCCAGCGTCCGCCGGCGCGGTCCCGCTCGACACGGCGGAGTTGGTGCCACTCAATTCGCACCGCTTCACGACCGCGTTGAAGGCCGCCGGAATTCCATTTGGATCATTCACCGGTGACAGGCCTTCATCGCGGTCCAGACAGCCATCGTTATCGCTGTCGTCATCGCGGGCGTTCGGGGTGCCATCACAATCGACATCGAGCAACGACGCCGGCGGCGCACAACCGGCGCCGTTATTCAGCACATCACGGGTCAGATCGGGCATCCGGTCGCCATCCAAGTCGCCGGTCACTTCGACATAGTCGGGAATCCCATCCGCGTCCGAATCTTTGGTCGAAGGGTCGGTCTCCTCCGGATCGAGCCAGCCGTTGTGATTTGCGTCTTCGTCGCCATCGGCGATTCCGTCGCCATCGGCATCGGGTTTCAACGGATCCAGCGCGCGCACGTTGTCAAAATTGCTCCCTGCGCTCTGCAACCCCATACAATCGGTGCTCGCCGCGAACGGATTGATTTCGCCGACCTCCAACCCGTCGCTCAGCCCATCGTCATCGCTATCGCAACCATTCGGCAGCGTCCCGAAGGTGCGGACTTCCGCCGCATCGGCAATATGGTCTCCGTCGGTATCCGCCCGCAGCGGATCCGTCTCCGCGGCTCCCAACTGGCCATCCGCATTCTTATCACCCTCATCGCCATCCGGCAGCCCATCCCCATCCGAATCGGTCAGTCGCGGATCGGTCTCCAGCCACTCCGGTGTCCCCGTGCCGAGCAACGCCGTCGCCGCCTCGGCCGCCACAACCGGCTCCTTGGTATTTCGACGACCATCGCTATTGGTGTCTTCAGCCCCATCGCGTAATCCGTCGCTATCCGTATCCGGATTGGTCGGATCGCTCCACGTGGTGGGATCGGTATCGAAGACTGCGGTCGCGTTGTCCGGCGTGGCTGGTTTGCTCGAGTCCCACGCCGTGGCGTTGCCCATTTGGCTCAATTGCGCGTCACGGAAGGCATTGAGGCACGCGGGCGAAAATTCCACGCGCGGCCGCGCCAACACGGAACCCGGTGTCGGTTCCCATGCCGGCATGTTCTCAGCACTCATTCCGAGTTCCACGCCATCCGGCAGGCAGTCCCCGTCCGAGTCGGGATTGCGCGGATCCAAGCCACGCAACTGGCTCAACGCCAATCCACCACTACCGTTCCCGCGCAACAGTTCCGCCACATGCCCGATCAATAACCGCTCTTCACCGTCGCTGACGCCGTCGCCATCGGAATCGGCCAGCCGCGGATCGGTTTCTTGCACATCCACAAGGCCGTCGTGATTCGCGTCTTCTTCCGCATTGCTAATTCCATCCCGATCCCAATCCGCCGATTGCCGCGTATCCAACGGCACGGCAAACGGTGACGTATTGCCATGCTCCACATCCACCACTGTTGCCGTCAATACCGGGGACGTCACGACATCCCCTTCCGGCGTTTTGATCGGCAGCGGCAGATGCATCACGAACCGTCGCGTGGTGCGATCGATTTGGTCCGTAGTCGCCAAATAATAGCGTCCTTGGCCCCGCGTGCCGCTGTGATTCAGATAGATCTCAACACGCAACGTCGAAAAATCGAGCTGGGCATCGGTCCAGACCGGATCCACTTCGACGGGCCGACTGATATTCCCGACCACGACGAGTTCGGCATCGGTTACCGGCGAAACCGCGACGAGATCGACCGGCGGCGGCAGCGGATGCGTGCTGACTTGAATGCCTTCCCCATCCGGCCCGCCATTTTCCCAAAACCGCGTGGCCGTGACATGGGCCGTATGCCACGCATCGGCTGGAATGGCGTTGCCCTGCGCCCGCGCACACGCCGCAGCGACGGATTCACTGCGCAGCAACAACCCCGCCTTGGCATTGTGCGCAATCGTCATTTCATGGACATGGACATTGAAGGCATTAATGATCACGCCCTCGCCACCGTTGTCGTGGATCTCGCCGTGCTCCAACTGGGCCCGCTCCCCACTCCGATACTGCAAACTCTGACACGCAGTAATGCCCCCATCTTCACTCACCATCACGCCGGGACCCCGATTTTCCGCGACTTCCCCCCCGACCATTTGAACGCGGCGCCCCCGAATCAATACCGCCGGACGACCATCCGGATGCGCCGCATCCGCGACGCGCCCACTGGCCAGAACCCGCGTTTGCAGCACCGCGCCATCATCCGCTTCAATCGTCAACGCAGTCTCCGGGAAGTGCGACAGCGTGAGTCCGTCGAGGATCACATGCCCCCCGCTCCCCTCCACCACTACACCACGACCGCCGGCCGCCAACCGCTCGCCGCGAATCCGGACCACGGTTTCAGGCGCCACTCGCAGGATCAGCGGACGCCCACCCCGCCCGTGCAACGCCGGCAACGCGGTCTCCAACACGATCTCCATCGATTGGTCCCAATAAATGACGTGAAAGTCGGGAGCGGTCTTGAGATAGTCTTTGTACTGTTCGCGCAACCCGGCATCATTACTGACACATTCGCCCCGCTCCGTTACTGCCTCGACCCGCGCGCGGAGGCTCCCCTCTCCCCGATCCGCGGCTGACGTCACGCGGCACGGATCCGCATGGGCCAGCGCGGACCCAAGTAGGCAGAGCAGCCCCACGGTTCCGCAAATTTGCATTTTGCAGTTTGCACTTTGCATTTTGCATTTCCTATCAGAGCGCATCTTCTCCTTATTCGGCGGCCCACGGAAAAAGTTGCTTGAATAGGAGTGACTTTCCCATCCCCCTCACCTGGCGCTGCGCGCCACCCTCTCCCCGTCGGGGCGAGGGGAAATTAGGAAGTCACTCCTATTCAAGCAACTTCTTGGCGGCGCGACCGATAATAAGAGTGATGGGTAATCGCATTGTCATCTTTCATGGCTGTAGCGCCGCTGGGCAACCGCGGGAGGTCCCGGAGACCCGGGACCCACGCACGGGGTCCCGTTGGGTCGATGGCGACCTGAAGGCCTGGACTAATTGGGATGGCACCAGCTCGACACTCCTCTTCGATCATGGCAAGCAGACGGAGTTTCTCAGTACGAAAATCGATCGCTCCGAAGACGTCTACGTCTTTATCCCGCACGACGGCACGGCCTTCGACGAAGCACGCCATGTCTTCATCGAGACGCCCGGCAAATCGCTCGACCAGTTCAAACGCGCGATGTGTCCGCAGGCAAAGGCCCCGGAACCGCCACCTTCCGCACCCGGAGCACTCACGATCCCCGGGCTCGAATTCACGGTGCATGGCCTCGCGCTGCGGATGGAAAAAAACGAAACGAAAAAGGTCTTCACGCCCCACGAACTGCTGCTGACGACACCAGACGGCACGACCGTCCGCTATCAAGGCGGGAGCATCACCGTGCTGCGGCAAGAAAGACGTTTCGCGATCGGGTTCAAGGGATTTTGGCGCGTCTCCGATGATCCAGACGTCGCTGCGTATCCCAAGCAACTCCCCGACCTCCTGATCGCCACGTCACTCGACGCACGTGGGCCGGAGATCACTCAACTCGCGATCACCGATGACTTCTTGCTGGGACCGATCGTCCACTACCTGGCGGAAGAGGCCAAACTCCCACCCGCATCGATTCGCCGCTTGATCGACCTCGCGCAACAGTATGAAAAACCGATTGCCGAAATGCTCATGACCGCTTGCATTGCGTATCTTCGCAATACCGTCGTCGGGCCCGAGCCGTGGAAACGTTGGTTCGGAGACGCGCGGGAGGGGAGCACGCTCTCGCAGCACCTATTAAGGCACGGAGTAATCTACCCACCCCTGCAAGACCTGCTCGACAACGCAACCACGCAGATCTCAGTCAATCCATACCGCTTGGAAGCCGCTATCAAAACTCTGCTCTTAGTGGCCCCGGACCTCGATCGCGCTACCGACGAGCGGACCCGATTCGGCGTCTATCTCGACTACCTCCATAAGACCCGCCCGCAACTCAATGCGCAACGGCTCATCGCGATTGCCGAAGAGCACCACAAAGATCCCGTCGCACTCCTGCAAGCCGCGTGCTTCAACGTGATCCGGGAGACGGCCATTGCACAATACCCCGAACTGGCGAAGACGGGGCTATTCAACGGCGTCGCCGATTACGCCGCGTTGCAAGACGTATTCAAGACGAAAATCACCAATCCGAAAGTCATCGAGGTCTTGGTGTTGCAGCGGTTGAGTCAGTTGTCGGAACACGCTCCCGAACCGAACGATCCTCCCGACCCGCCCGCGTCCCGTCCCGACCCCGAACGCCCGGCCGAGGCCCCGGCAACAGACACCCCAAAGTCCACCGGCCTGGCCGATGCCTTCGCTACCGACCATATTCTTGAGCAAGACCGTTTCGCGCGGATTATCGCCGCACCGACAGCGTTCCCCTTTGGCGACCAGGAGGCAGTGGCCTGCTTCGTCAAGACCGCGGGAGCCCGACGTCCGCTCCTGAAAGCCCTCCTTCTAGAGTCGGCCCGGGCACTACAGACCACACCGGGAAAGATGCGGTACGTCGCCATCCTCGTCGAGCAGGGGATTGCGGGAGACGGGGCGCGCAAGGCCTTTCTTAGCGATCTGCAAGACGCCGGCGGGGATGTCGGCCGTGCCCAATTCGGCCGGATCGATTTCATTGATTTCTATCTCGATGCCCGACCGGTCCACGGCCGTCTCAAACGGGAATTCAAGGGAGCGATTGGCGTTATCCTGGTCCCGCGACCGGCTTGGCAGAAAAGTCAAAACGCGCGATCACTCTACGAGGCCGCGATCGAGAAACTCGGTTCGTATCCGGAAGAAGGCTACGAAGTCAGGCCGCAGTAAGCTTACGCACTATTTTCACTGACCGCGACCGGTGCCGCAGCCTCCGGTTCCACGCTGGCCACATAGCCACACCCCTCTTGCGGACAGCGCAAACTCACGCCCGACTTCTTCGAATACTTTTCTAATAGGAATGGATGCTTGCACTGCGGACATGGCGTCGCGATCGGCTTGTCCCAGAGCGCGTATTTGCAATTCGGGTAATTGCCACAGCTGTAAAAAACCTTCCCACGCCGCGAGCGCTTCTGGACTAAGTCGCCGCCGTCGAGCGGACACTGCACGCCGACGGAAATGCCCTTGGTCCCTTTGCATTCCGGATAACGGGAACACGCGAGGAAACTGCCGAACCGCCCGCGTTTGCGCACCATCGGGGCCTGGCATTGCGGACACAATTCATTCACCGGCTCTTCCGCTTGCAACACGATCGTCCCTGCTTCGGTCCGCCGGAATTCCGCAGTCGACCGACATTCGGGATACCCAGTGCATGCCAAAAATTCGCCGTTTCGCCCCCATTTAATGACCATCGTGTTGCCGCACTTCGGACAACTGTGCTCCGTCGGGATCTCTTGGCGCTTGATGTCTTTCATTTGGACCTTCGCCCGCGCCAGCGTCTCCGCGAACGGCGTATAGAAGTCGCGCAACGCCGAGACCCACGGGCGACGTCCTTCTTCGACGTCGTCCAACTCTTCTTCCATCTTCGCGGTGAACCCGACGTCGAAGATGTCGGGGAAATTCTCGACTAACAGTTGATTGACGATCCGGCCCAGATCCGTCGGCGAAAATCGCCCCTGCAGCCGCGTGGCATATTCCCGTTCCTGAATGTTGCTCATGATCGACGCATACGTGGACGGCCGCCCGATGCCGCGTTCTTCCAATTCTTTGACCAACGAGGCTTCAGTGAAACGCGGCGGCGGCTGGGTAAAATGTTGATGCGGATCGATGCCGTGGCACCGCAACACTTCGCCTTCTTGCAGCAACGGCAACGTCGGGTTTTCGTCTTCGTCGGCCTCCGCTGCGTCGTCGCTGCCTTCTAAATACACCGCCATAAAACCATCGAACGTGAGCACCGATCCGGTGGCGCGGAACTTGGCCACGCCGCCACCGGCACTGATATCGAACGTGGTTTGGTCATAGCGCGCCGGCATCATTTGCGCCGCGACGCTCCGTTTCCAAATCAGATCGTAGAGCCGATACATATCGTCTTCCAGAAATGGTTTCACCCGTTCCGGCGGATGATCGAACAGCGACGGGCGAATCGCCTCGTGCGCGTCCTGCACCCCTTTCTTGTTGCGATACTGAATCGGTTCGGGCGGCAAATAGCCCGCACCATACCGCACGGCGATCAGCTCCCGAATCGCTGCAAGCGCCGTGTCGCTCACGCGCACTGAATCGGTTCGCATATAGGTGATGAGCCCGACCGGCCCCTCTTCGCCCAACTCGATCCCTTCATACAAGCGCTGCGCGAGCATCATCGTCTTCTTGGCACTGAACCCCAGCTTCCGCGCTGCTTCCTGTTGCAACTTACTAGTAATGAACGGCGCCGTCGCATTCCGTTTGCGCTCCTGTTTGACGATTTTTTCCAGCGTGAACGGCGTACCTTGGATCGCGCCGACCACCGTTTGCGTGGTCGTGCCATCGCCCAGTTCCGGCTTCTTCCCTTGCCACTCGATCAGCTTCGATTCGAACCGCGGCGGCACACTCCCTTCCAAATGCGCAACGATCGACCAATATTCCTGCGGCACGAACGCGCGCACCGCCGCCTCGCGCTCGCAAATGATCCGCAACGCCACCGATTGCACCCGACCGGCCGACAAGCCGCGCTTGACTTTATCCCACAACAGCGGACTGACTTGATACCCCACCAACCGATCGAGGATGCGACGCGCCAATTGCGCCTCATACAAATTTTGGTCGATCGCCTGCGGCGACTGGAGTGCCGCCTTCACCGCCGTCGCCGTGATCTCGTGGAACAGCACCCGATAGACTTGCGGCCCGGACGCGACTGCGGCCTTCTTCTTCCCCTTCGCCGGCGCCGCCTCGCCCTTGGTCTTCGATTTGCGCCCCTTCTTCGCCGCCTTGCGGATTGCTTCATCCACGTGCCAGGCGATCGCCTCGCCCTCGCGGTCCGGGTCAGGGGCCAAATAGACCGTCTCCACCGCGATCGCGGCCTCGACGATCTCGTCCATCACCTTCTTCTTCCCTTTGATGGTCTCGAAGGTCGGCGCGAAATCCTTTTCCAGGTCGACCCCTAATTCGCTCTTCGGCAGGTCGCGAATGTGCCCGACCGTGGCCTTCACTTGAAACCCGGCACCGAGGTATTTCTTGATCGTATTGGCCTTGGTCGGCGACTCCACAATCACGAGCGCACTGGTCATAGGACATACCCTCGAGGATCCCGCCGCACCAACCCGCTCAGTTCCGCATGTGTCAACCACTGCAACACGTCCCCGACTGAGGCCTGGGCTCGCGCGACGATCTCCGGCAGTTGTCTGGGGATTTGCAAAAACGTCCCCAGCCCATATGGGTCGGGGGCCTTATCATCGCGACCCGGCCGTTGTCTATCGGAAGTCGATAGATAACGCCCCGCAGTCCCCTGCGGGGCCTCCACCCCCCTCTCCCTTTGGGGAGAGGGCTGGGTGAGGGGGAGCGTATGGCCCGCAGCAGCGCTGACAGCCATGCGACGAGAAGGAGCATGGCTCTCCATATCCAGTTGGGTGAGAGGGAGCGCAGAACCCGCAGCAGCTGCGCGCACCGGCACGTCCCGCAGCGGCGCCAGGGCTTCCACGATATGCTCCGCCCGCTCCACCAAGATCGCGCCCTCGCGAATTAAATGATGCGGCCCCGCACTCTGCAGATGCCCCGCCCCGCCGGGGACCGCAAAGACCAAGCGGCCCTGCTCCGCGGCATGTCGCGCCGTCCACATCGTCCCGCTCCGCACCGCCCCTTCCACGACCACTACCCCAAGTGAGAGCCCGCTGATGATCCGATTGCGCTGCGGGTAATGAAATGGATTCGCGCCCATCCCCGGCGGGTATTCGCTGCACAACACCGCTTCCGCCGCAATTCGTTCACCCAAGTGATAATGCCCGCGCGGTGTAATGTAGTCGACGCCGCTCGCCAACACGGCGACCGTCGGCATCCGCACAGCCAGCGCGGCGCGATGCGCAGCTGCGTCGATCCCAAAGGCCAATCCGCTGACAACGACCAAACCGCTCTGCTGCAACCCTGCGACTAAGGCGTCCGTGATCTGCACGCCATACGGCGACGGCTTCCGCGTCCCGACCACCGCCACGGCCGACCGCTGTAGCAGCGTCGCATCGCCCCGCACAAAGAGGACGAGCGGTGGATCGGCGATTTCATGCAACCACGGTGGATAATCGACCGTGTCGCGACACAACAGCGCAATGCCGCGCCGCTCGCACGCCTGCAGCGCCGCTGTCGCGTCCGACCACGGCACGGCCGCGCGCAAGACTTGCAACGCAGCCCACGCCGAATCGGCACAGTCCGGCAACGCGTCGCGCGGCGCGTGAAGCAAACGCGTCGGCGTACCGGCGTGCGCCAATAAAACGGCGCCTAGCCGTGGCCGATGCAGGACTGCTAAATGGAGTGCAACCCAATCCAGTAACGTCTTGTGGTCCATTCCGTACCACCAACGGCAGGGAATGGGATGGTGAGAAACTTACTCTAAGACCCCTTATCGATGCGTTCTTTCAATTCCTTGCCCACCTTAAAATACGGCAGGCGCTTGGGCCGCACCGCGATCGAGACCCCAGTCCGCGGATTGCGTCCCTGGTATGGTTTATAGGTCCGTACCGAAAAACTCCCCAACCCGCGGATTTCGATCCGCCCCCCCTGCACCAGCGTGTTTGTCATTCCTTCGAAGATCAGATGGACAATTTCTTCCGCCTGTTTCTTGGGAAGATTGCCGCGTTCGGCCACCAGTTCGATCAGATCGGAGCGATTCATGGGTGATCTCGTACCCCTAATTACCCAAAATCACTTATAAAATTAGCAGCCTTCCTCCGGCCTGTCAAGACTCCTCTCAGCCGATTTCGCGAATCATGCTGCGGCAGAACTCTTTTAACGAGACCATCCCGATTAATTGGCGCCCATCCATGACCGGGAGGTGGCGAAAATTCGCCTCGATCATCACACGCAATAATTCCCACGCATCGTCTTCCGCCTGTGCACAAACCACGTTGGTGGTCATCACGTCTTTCACGCGCGTGCGGACCGGATCCTTCGCGCCGCCGACGACTCGCCGCAACAGATCGCGCTCCGTAAAGATCCCGACCATGTCCTTAATCGCGCTCTGTACCACCACGGCGCCCGCATTCCGTTCATTCATCAGTCGGACCGCATCCGCGACACTCGCCTCCGGTTCGACCGACAAAAATTGCGCCCGCATCACGTCACGCGCTGTTTTCCCATTGAGTGGCTGTCCCATATGACCTCCTTTAAATGTACAAAGGTCGCCGGTAGCATTTCGGCATTGGATCAGCAACCATTTGCTACCTTTTCATCCCCATCACCCCTGCCACCGCCACCTGCGGAGTTCATCCAGCAGCGCCGACGGGGGGCTACCGAGCAGGCGCGTAACGGTGTGCACGGGCCGGAATCGTGGCTTCAACGGGTCCTTTGATAAATTGAATTTTCCCCATCGGATAGAAGGTGGCTGGTGGCTGGGGAAAGGCCTCACCCTGGTAACACCTCCGGGACCTTCATTGGTTCGATGCCGTCCGAGGTACAGGGGACAACTCTTCACACGTCACAAACTGCCGTAATTGTCCGTAAAGGGTGAACTCCGCCACTGCCATTGTGGCATGTTAAAGAGTTGCCCTGCCCGCCGTGCGGAGTTGCCGAGTTGAAGTGGGAATGGGATCGCCATCGCCCGCTTCCGCGCTTGACGCCACCACTGTAGCGAGCTAGAGTATCGCCGATGCCCCCCGCCCTCCCCATTTTGCACTTTGCCTTTTGCCTTATCTCCCCCCGCCACATCGACCAGAAGATAAATGCCCCAGCCGAAGTGGGTCCCTGCCCAACGGCTGGCAGGCAGGCGTCTCCGGCGGAGACGGCCTCGCCCCCTGGGCCCACCACCCCACCGCGTGTTTGAATTATTAAAAGGACCACATCTTCACCTACGGCCCATACCTTTATGATCGTTTCGGAGGAGCCAGTAATCCCAACCAGTCGATGTTGTTGGCGGGAATTTGGCTGACAACGGGCTATGCGCTGCAAGGGCTCCTGGAAGTCCCCACCGGCGCGATCGGCGATGCGATCGGTCGCAAGCGCACGGTGCTGTGGAGTCTGCTCTGCCGCACGGGGTTCTTTTTGTGCCTGGCCATCACCACGGTGGCCCCCAATATCGTCGCGGCGTTTTGTATCGCAATGCTCGCCAATATCGCGTTCGCGTTCTGCTACACGTTTTTCAGCGGGGCCTTCACGGCCTGGTGTGTGGATAGCCTCCGACAAAAGGCCCCGGAGATCGGCTATGAGCACATCCTCTCCTGAGGCTATATGTATCAGTTCCTTGCCCAAGTAGTTGGATGTCTCGTCGGCATCTTCGCCTATACACACGGGCTCACCCATTTCGCCTATCTGCTGGGCGCCTTTGTCTGTGTCCCCTGCTTTACCTATTGTTCCAGTGAGATGGAAGAATCGTACGCCACATTTACCCCCGGCAGCGTGCGCCTCGCTGATATCACCAAACGGGTCGGCGAGATCATCGGTCTCGCGCTGACGACCTTTCGCCGCTCCACGCCAATATTGTGCCTGACGCTGCTGTTCGCCAGTTATCTGTTCCTCGCCAATTTGGTCGATTATTACTGGCCGCTGGCCCTCAAACCGCAGATCAGCAGCCAGTGGTACGCCACGGCGTGGCTGGGCCTGAGTGCAGCCGCGATCGCCATCTGCGCACTCGGCTCTCGTATGATCAGCTTCTTGAGCCGCTCGTGGGCCTCCCGAACCAAAGACCTGAGGACCCACAACGCGATCCTGCGCCGTTGGTTGGTCTTCGGCGCGCTGCTCTGCAGTCTTCCACTGCTGGGGATGGGATTGCTCCGACTCGTCAACGGGCACTCACTTCCCCTCTTTCTGGTGTCGATGATCTTGGTCCAATTCGCCTATGGCATGGTCCTCCCGTGCTATGAAACCCTGGTAAACAACTATATCCCCGATGCGTCGGCGCACGAGCGCGCCACGATCCTTTCGTGTAGTAGTTTAGTCCGCTGCATCATCTTGACATTGTTAGGGATCCCTTCAGCCGGCCAGAGCACGGACACGACCGCGATCGGATGGATGATTCCCGCCTCGCTGTTGACCCTCGTCGCGATCATCACCTGGATTGTCCTCCGCGCGGATGAGCGCCGCGGAGTCCAGCCCCTCCAACTCGTCAAGAAAGGGCATCTATGAACCGGACGCTCCGCCAGACATTGCATCGTGGACAGTTAGCGTTACAAGCGCTGTGGGGGTTGGGACTGCTCGGGTGGCTTGGGGTTTTAAGCGTCCTGGCGCAGCGCGGGCATCTTTCTCCTTTTGCCTACCAGATTCTCAGCTTCGGATCCGCCACGCTGGCTATCGTCGTGGTCACGATCCAAGCGGCGATCCATCACCGCGTCGTTTGCCGCAATACGGCCGCTTGGGAGACGCTGGACCAACACCTCCAGATGTTGATGCCGGATCCCCTCCCCCAAACCACCTGTGCCCACGAGAAAAAAACTGACGCCGCACCGGGTGATCGATCGACTCCGCACCGTCGCCGACCGCACCGCGCCTTCCCCTTGCCCGTCACGCGAATGGCATGCGGTGATCGCGAGTTTGCACCATTGCGGTCAACTCCTCACGGATCAATCCAGCCAAGCCGCGCTCGGTGACCTCGCGGTCCAAGTCGCCCATGACCTGCGCGGACCCGTTTCGTTCCTGCGCATCTTGCTCCGCCATCTCCGCGATCAAGTGACGGACGCACAGCTGCAGCACGGAATGACGACGGCCGAATCCACGTTGGGCAAGTTGCACGCAATGGCCGACGACCTCTGCGACGTGGCTAAGGCGCGGCATCCGCACCGGACGGAAGTCGACCTGGCGCAGCTCGCCCAATCTATTCTCCAAGAGGTCCGCGGGCGCAGTGCTCAACAGATCGATCTCACCTATGAAGGCCCGGAACACTTGCCCGCCCACCTCGACGCACTGAAACTCAACCGCGTCTTGAGTAACCTGCTCGACAACGCGGTTCAGGCCATTGCGGAAACACAGGCGGGATCCGTCAGCCTGACACTAGCACCGCACCACGACAACATTGTGATCGAGATCCGCGACACGGGAGTCGGTATTTCCACGGAACAGCAGTCGCATCTGTTCGAAAAATTCTTCAGCACGAAAGGCGCCAAAGGAAACGGGTTAGGCCTCGCGTATTGTAAAGACGTGGTCGAGGCACATGGTGGGACGATCCGCATCGAGCGTACGCCCGGCACCGGCACTACCGTCCACCTCGCGCTCCCCCGGGACGACGCGCCGGCGCAACCGCTTCCAACACCTACTGCAGCAACGGCCTGACCCGCGCGATTTGGTGGTATATGGAGTGAGGGGGAGCGATCCGTGGGCGTTCATAGGGCCTGTTGGCAAAATCATTTTCGGTGTGCGGGTCCTGCCTGGGGGCGGACCCTGCCGTCCGTGGGGGCGGGTCTCCCCTGCGCCCCGAGACTTTGCGCTGGCTCGCCGTCATCGAAAGAGCAAGCGGTTCGTGAAGTATGCAGAGTTGACCTGCCCTTCCCGAAACCCCGCAACTTTCCCCGCCGGCAGCCGATAAAACCTCCAGGTGCCTTCGCGCTTGTCACGCCCGGCGGGCGGGTGTAGAGGCGGGGCACACGAGCACGAGGCGCGGCGATGCAGCAGCACCAGCCACAACGAGTGAGACCGCGGATTCGATGCGGGATCGGGCTCCTCGGTCTGCTCCTCGCGGGCTGTGGGGCGCCGGGGGCCTCGGACACGACGGCAACGGACCAGCCGACCGCGTCGCTTGTGAATCCGGCGCCGGTCGTGGTACCGGCCCTGAGTCCGCCTGCCGACCTCGCGCCGCTGTCCAGTCACCAGTCACCAGCCACCAGTCACCAATCCCCCACCCCCTGGCACGCGTTCCTCCACACGCCCAGCTATGCCGGGGCGCTCGTGGTCAGCTTCACGTCGGCCAGCGGGGTGACGTGGGACGGGGCGCAGTGGACCAGCACCACGGGTGCGGATGTGACCGCGTTGCGCACGCGGTGGCAGGACTTTAGCACAGTAAATCCCCGTCCGGCGCTGCCGCTGGAGCCCGATGTCTGGGCCCGCGTCCAGGCGCGGGCGGCGCGGGAGCGGGTGGCGCTGCATGATTGGCCACGGGTCTGGGTGCTGCCGGTGGCAGACCCGGACGCGGCGGAGGCATTGTTGCTTGCGCTGTGGGCGTTGCCGGACCTGGTCGCGTGGGCGCATCCGGTGCCGGTCATGGTGCCGACGGATACCGGGGGCACCGGCGGCCCGGTGGGGGACCTGAGTGATGAGCAAACGTATCTGTTGGGGACGAATGGGGGGCTGAACATCAAACAGCCGAGCGCGCAGTACGGCCTCACCGGCGCAGGACAAACCGTGATCGATGCAGAAGGGAATTGGAATTATACGCATAGTGATTTGCCGATTGATATTAAGACCACGCCAATCGGGACGCAGCCGTATGCTGCTTCCGATGCAAACTGTCAGAGCTGTGTCGACCATGGTACTGCTGTAGTTGGCATCCTCGCTGCGAAGAATAATGGTATTGGCATCAACGGGATTGCCCCCAATACCGCTATTCGCACGGTGCCCATAGAGACGGTGTTTGAAGAAATCCAAGGAGTCGTCCTACCTTTTTCTATCGCCTCCGCCACATTGAACGGAGTGAGCGCGCTGCTCGCAGACTACGCCATGGGTAAAGAGATCGGTGGCCAAGTGCTGGTCATCGAGCAGGGTTCGGCTGGCCCAAAGACGGCGACCTACGTAAAAAGTGGCGAATGGACTCAGATTTCAGAGTGTCCGGGATGCGTGCCCATTGAATCCTATCTGCTGGAATATGTCGCCATTCAAGATCTGACAGCCATGGGGGTCGTTGTGGTGGAAGGGGCCGCCAATGGCGCCATCAGTCTGGACGATCCCGCGCAAAAAGCGCCCGATGCGTGGTGTGGCGGAACTCCGTGCCCCAATCTCGCCTCGGATGACAGTGGCGCCCTGATGGTCGGGGCGTCCGCGGGCACGCTCGGGCCGTCTCTCAAGGCGAGCTGGAGCAATTGTGGCAACCGGGTCAATGTGTTTGCCTGGGGCTGGGGGGTCGTCACGACAGGCTATGGAGATCATCCCATGAGCGTGAAGGATGATCCGAATCAGTGGTACACAAACACCTTCGCGGGCACCTCAGCGGCTACCGCGATCATCGGCGGGATGGTGGCGTTGGTGCAAGAGTACGTCGACCAATTGTACGCCGATCAACTCGAAGACTGGCAGCACGCGTATCTCAATGCCGCGCAGGTCCGGGCGCTCTTTACGCACCCGGACGCGAGTACGCCGCAGAGTGATGGCGGGTGCCACATTGGGCGGCAGCCGGACCTGGGCAAGGCGCTGCAGTTGCTGAAGGATGGCGTCATTCAACCGAAGATTGCGGCGAAAGGTGGTTTCTGTGAGAACACCGTCTCGCCGACGTGTGAGAGTGTGTGCGCCACCAACCCGCTCGATCCCGAGGCCAACTGTGGCCTGATCTGCGACGCAGTCCCGCACCACCCGCTCTGTGCCCAATGGTGTGCGGCGAAGGCCACCGCCGATCCCGCGTTCAACCTCGCAAAAGAATGTCCCAACACGTATCGCCCGCTCGCCAAGTTCCAAGACGTGGACGGCGACGGCCGCGCCGACCTGATCGCGTGGAGTCGGGACCACACCTGGTACGTGGACTTGAGCGCGACCCCCGCCCCCGACGGGAGCGCGCCCGCCGAAGGCGGGTCCGCCTCCGGCGGAGATGGCTTCGGCGCCTGGGACCTGACGCTCACGCCGCCGAGTGTCAGCTGGCAGGAGCCGGGCCCGAACCGCCTCTTCCCCGTCGTCCAAGACTACGACAGCGACGGCCGCGCCGACTTGGCGCTGTACAACACCGACACCGGGGTGTGGCAGATCAAGTACACGAGTGCGGCCGTGCTGGCGGGGGACTTCGGGGAGTGGGATACTTTACTTGATTACAGCGCCACGCCGGGCTGGCAACCGGGGAGTCGGCCGATGGTGGGCGACTTCGACGGGGACTGGCATGTGCTGGGCCCCGATGCGGACGGGGCCTATCGGGTGGGACGGACAATTGACCTCAGTTATCTGCGTCCGGATGGGCAGTGGGCGGTCGATTATCGGTCCGGGGCCGTGGAGGACCCGGCCGCTCTCTACTGGGTCGTGGACATGTTGCCGCCCACGATAACGTTGTGGCTGCCACCGGATTATGAACAAACGGTCCCTTTCAACCTGAAAGGCCCGGCCTGGGCGTATCTGCCGGTAGTGGCACCCCGACCGGACTGGTTCCAAATCCCGACCGGCGTGCCCTATGGGGATCGATTGCTGCGTGTGGGTTGGGGATGGAATGACACCCCGTACTCGTACGAGCTCTCAGCAGACCTGCCAACGGAGGGGCCCGCCCAGTATCTGTTCGGTGATTTTAACGTGAATGCCCAGATCAGTCGCAAATCGGCGGACGGGGCATGGATATTTGTCGACCCCTATGTCGGCACGCCGTATGCGGATCCCATCAACCAGCCGCCCCCGACGGTGGGCTTTGGGGATCTCCGGTGCCACCCCATCGTGGCGGACTTCGACGGCGATGGTTGGGATGACCGCGCCGTCCTCTGTCCGCATGGCGAGTGGCGGGTGGCGTACAGCGGCGACACGTTTGTGTCCGATACCAACAGTTTTCGGATCGTGGGTTTGGGGATGCCGTTCCAAGCCCTGCCCGGGATGATCGCACCCGGGGGCATCGACTATCAGACCATCGTCGATGTCTATAGTCACTACGACTTTGGGTGTCTGCCGGAGCAAAGTTGCACCATCGATGACCTGTCCCCACCGATCGGCCCGTACTTCGCCGAGTGCCTGGCGTTTTGGGCAAATCACCCGTTGAGTTGTCTCCAGCATTAACGCGGTCGCGCACGTTCTCATTTTGAGGCGGCTGTGTAGCCGAAGACCCAGGGCACACGGCGCCCGTCCCCGCTAACTGGTTGAAATGCGGACGCGGCATTCGCCAGCGCCAGTGGTACGATTCTCGCACAAGGGATCTGCAGGAGCGAATATGGAGCGACACAGGCGACGGCGCTGGGGACTGGGAGCGATCGGATTTCAGCTGGGGCTCTGGTCCGTACTGGTCATTGGATGGGCGGTGCCGACGGCGGGAGCATCAAACGACGCATTGCCCTGTTCGCCGGTCCCGATCACCAGTGTCGCGGATGTGTTGAATCCCTCGGCAAACGGACTCGCCAAGGTCATGAAACCCCTCAAAGCGATGTACCGCGTCGGCACCTCCCACTACGCGCTCTGCTTTGCGCCCACGGTGACCGTTACCCACCCCGTCGTCCTCATGAACCCCACCTCGCTCCCCTTGCTGATCGACGGCCTCAATATCACCCTCCCCGCGACGGCGGATCCCACGCTCCCCGCGCTGACGCTCAGCGGCACGGCACCGATTATTGTGCGGAACAGCACGATCACGCGCGACGGCGCCCCGGTCGCGGACACCACCGGCATCGCCGTCACCGGCGCCACCCACACGCTTTATCAGACGAAAGTGCTCAACTTCGCCACCGGCGTTGCCGTCAGCGGCACCACACACACCCTGCACCAACTCACCATCACCGGACCCGCCTCTGGCGGGGGCCTCGCCGCGTCCGCCTTGGGCGGAGGCCTCCTCCCCGACCCCATCGGTCTCCAACTCACCGGCCCCGGGCACCAGGTCAGCGACGCCGCCATCGCGCAGGTCGCCACCGGGATTCAACTCACGCCCCCGCCGGCGACGCCGGACGCGCCCCCGCTCTCCCTCACCGGCGGCACGATCACCGACGCCCAAGTCGGCGTCCACATCCTCGCCCCGCCGACGGGCGAGACCGCGGCACTGCCCATCGACACGGCGACGCCCCCGATGACCCTGCTGCCCGGAAAGTTCATCAAGGTCCCAACGCCCTTCCAATCGGACCAGCCGTTGCCGACAGATCTTGCCAAACAACTGCTGATAGCAAAAAAATGCGCCAAGACGGTACCACTTGATGGCTACGAAATCTGCGATCCTAATTGGGAAGGAAACACGATCACGATGTTGGAAGGAGCGATGCCGAATAGTTATTGCGATTTGACATCTCCCAACATCCTGCAAGTCCTCCTCTATGAAAACACAGCCGATACAACAGATTCCACAAACCAGATAGATCTGATGGCACAATGTACGACGCTTGCTCTAGTTGAACCAAAAGTGTTCGTCATGTCGAATGCGTCAGTCACCAATATTCCTGCAGGGGCTTGTGTTTTCCGGTGCGAGAAAGATCTGAATGGAAAACCACTCCAACTCTTGCAGGCATCAACAATACGGCCTGCCGGCATCTATCATGCCGCCCTCGGTTTTATTACAGACTCCGAATGGCTGCTCGCACAAGTAGCCGATGAATCACTACCGAAGATCACCACCGCCATCACCCCCGCCACCGCCACATTGGGCGAAAGTGGGGCGCTGCTGCCGGGACCCAGCGATGGGGGCGCGGCGGGTGGAGAGGCCGACACCGGGGCGACAGTGGTCGGGGAGAGTGGTTCGACCATAGTCGCGATGAACGCTGGCGATGGCGCGGCGGCTGGGGATACCGGCCCTGCGGTGGTCGGTGAGAGTGGTGCCGCGGTTGGGGAGGCCAGCACCGGTGCTACTTTATTGGGTGATAGTGGCTCGACCATTGTCGCGATGAACGATGGCGATGGCACGGGTGCGGTCCCGTGGAACGCCCCGATCAATGACACACCGGTGGGTGGAGGATCGGGGCCCGCCCCGCCGGAATCGCCGCCCGCCGGAAGTCAGGAAACCAAACCGGCGGCCGTGGCGATGGCGGGACCGGATACCGAAGGCGCGGCAGTGGGTGGATTTGGTAGTGGGATGGCGGCAGCAACCGGGTGCGCGTTCATGCCACAGACCACGAGCACAGGTCCCGGTGCGGTTGTATCGCTTGGCGGAGTCCTTATGGTACTCCTCGTTGCCAAGCTGTCATGGCCTCGCCTCGCACCAGGGAGACCACTGCGACGATCCCGCGCCAAAGCTTAAGGAGACCTCGTATGACCTCGTATCTTGCCCCCGCCGCTGACCTCTTTCCCTCCGTGTTGGCCACAGCCTTTTACGATACCCATCCACAATCAGCCTATGGCTTCGTCTCGGCCTATGATTTTTTCTATTGGGGGACGATCCGACGGGCGTTGCGTCATCCGTACGCCGACCGGCATGTCCCCAACCAGGCCGGTCGGCTCCTCCAGCAATTCGGCCGCTTATTGGAGGCCGACGATGCGCGGTTCACCACCTTCGCGGATCAAACAGCGGACACATTGGTCCCCTATTCCCTCGGCGAGGTGCCTCACCCGCCACTGGATCCCGCCACCCAGCGGGTCGCACGGGCGGCGATAGAGCACGGGCTTCCCCAATGCGGCGCTACCACGGATGGGGCAACGATCATCGCTATCCCGTGTTATGCCTACGGGACACTGCTTCGCCCCGATTTGGAAGCGCACCCCGCACCGGACCAATGGATGATCCTCCAGGCCCTACGGCGGAGTTTCCCTCCCGAATATCGGGAGGTGGCGGATGATCCGCAGCCGCTGCCGGAACCAAGCTGCCCACCGCTCCTGGGGGTGATGCTGGCAAGGCGACCTGCCGGTGCGGAGCTGCTCTCCCAACTAGCCTGGCAGCGGGCACTGTATTGTGCCGCCTATAGTGCGCAGGTCTTTGTGGTGGCCGCCGCGCAGAATCGGTTGCCTCCCATAGCAACGCGTTCCGTGCTATCACGGCCTTCCACCGCACCGAATTCGTGGCAGGCTGCCATCCCGCACTACTTCACACGGGCCACCATGGCGGAACAATTGGGGCAACTCGGCCAGACACCGTCACCGGCAAACTGGCGCCGATTTCTCGCCCGCGCCTATACGCAACTGGGCTTCGGTCATCCGGCCAAACTCCATCCCAAGCGATTGTATGAGCGACTCGGCACGTACCAGCATGCCGCCGAGTTGTTGGCGATGACGGAGGCCACACGGCAGACGGCAACCTCGTGGTCGATGACCGCACTCACCGAGGAATGGCTCGCCACGCTGCGAAATGTGATGGGTGGGGTGACGCAGGTGATCCCCGACGCCCCCATGGTGGTCTTTGCGGCCTCGCAGGACCATGGGGAGTTTACGATCCAACATGCCCTCGACGCCGCCTTGACACCGGACCAAGAAGAGGCCTTTATCATGGCCGCCCTCTGGACCGCCATTCAGGGGGAACCATTGCATGATACACCGGCGGACCAACGACTCCTCTTTGGGCACCTGCGAACCGCCATCGACATCGAGTCACCGATCGTGGCGATCCCGGTCTACAACTGGCGCATCCTGACCGGGAGTGAAAAAGAGTGGCCCGACCTGCACGGCGTGTTCTTCGGCATGCGCCATCCGGATGCCGCACCCCCGTCCCCCGCCATGTGGTGTGCCTGGGTGCTGGCCGCCCAATATCTCCTCTCTCCCCTGGCGGCCGCCGTGGACGGTAAAAAGGCCCCGTATACACCGACCGATGTGGAGCGCAGTCTGGATACGAGCAGTCGTCAGCCATTTGATCCGCGGTCTGGTAAGGACCAACACCTCAAACAGCTCATGTTGGAGATGAACGAACAATGGCTCTTCTCCCATCCCATCATATGATATGCATGCTTTATGGGGACCCTGAAAGAGTTATTCGCCCGCACGTTGCGACCTGGGACGACGCTCCGTGACATCTATCAATTAGAACGGCGCCTGGGCCAAGGCGGGTTCGGCGAAGTCTGGGCGGCGGTAGACCGGCGCCGTAACGAGCAGGTGGCGATCAAGCTGATGCCGCATCTGTTCGTGCGCCGCCCCGAGATCCAGGCCAGCCTGACCCAAGAATGTGCGGTCCTCAAGACCCTGGCACACCCCCATATCTGCCGCGTGTGGGATCTAGTGCACGATCCAACCTATGGACCGCTGTTGATCACGGAATTGATTGCGGGACGCGATTGCGTGGCGGCAACCCGCGGGGCACCGCTCGAGGTCTGCTGGCGAATGATGATCCATACCCTGGCGGCCTTGAGTTATCTCCACGGGCGCGGGGTGTTACACCTCGATATCAAACCCGCCAATATCCTCGTGGCGGACCATGGCGTCAAACTGATCGATTTCGGTCTGGCCACGGTCACCACGCCGATCGATGGAGCCGGGACCCCCGCCTACATGGCCCCCGAACGGATTCGAAAAGAAAACACGGATCATCGGGCCGACCTCTACGCCGTGGGGGTCCTGCTGTATGAATGTCTGACCGGGACCAATCCCTTTCACGCCCCGCAACCGGAGGCCATTCGTCAGAAACACTTGGATTGGATGCCGCCACCCCTTTCCCAGATGCGCCCCGACTGCCCCGCGTGGATGGACACGGTCATCGCGCACCTGCTCGCGAAAGCACCCGCGGACCGCTTCCCCTCGGCAAAAGCTGTCCTCAATGAGTTGCAATTAGTACTCGGCGATGGGTTCGTGCAACAGGCCATGGGGCGCGCCTCGCATCAGGCCTTTGCCCCTGCCGCCGGACAATTGATCGGGCGAGAGGCGATCATCCATCCACTGCGGGCGGCATGGGAGGGCGCAACCACACAGCCCCCGGCGGTGCATTGGGTGCAGATCACGGGGGCACAGGGGATGGGCAAGTCACGCCTCCTCCGAGAGTTGAAATTTACCGCCCAATTGGCCGGATGCCACACCATCTGGTGCGATGCCGCAACGGATGCGAGTGAACTTGTGCTCCAACCGATCGCCGAGGCCTTGGCGACAGCGCGAGCGCCCCTCGTGATCTGCCTGGACGATTACGATCAGTGGGGTCACCAGCCAGAGGCGCATCGGCTCGCTGGGTTGCTCACAACGCTGGCGACCCATCCTCATCCGCCCACATCGATGTGGTGTGTCATGACGGGAAGAGCGCTTAGCAAACTTGATGGCGTCGCACACATGACCCATTACACGGTCCATCCATTTACCAGTGCTGAACTGACCACCTATGTCTGTGCCATTGCCCCGGTCCCAGACGCACAACGGTCGCTCCTTGTGGAACAGCTCCAGGCACGGACGGAGGGAATCCCTGCAAAGGTCGCTGCCGTCATGCAGACGATGGTCGCCCGGGGATATCTTGCCACCGCAAGCGGGCAATGGGAGGAACACCTCTTTGCCGATGTAGTGATTGACGTGCCAGTATCTACAGTGAGCGATGCATCGGACGGGCGCTCGGACCCCGAGACATTCCTGACCCTCTGTCGCCACGATCGGGCGACGGGGCATGCCGGACGGGCACTGATGCAGATCCTGGCGTACTTTCAGGATGTAACCCTTGCGCAGGATCAAAACGTCGCGCTGGCTGTGGAGGCGGCGGAGTGCGCGCTGGCCATTGGGCGATACCAGGAGGTCTGCACGCTGCTGCAGCAATGTTGCGATGCCTACCCAGCCCAGCGTGGCCTCCTTCTCCTGTGGTCCGGTATCCTGCTGATGGCGGGGCGGCAGTATGCGCAGGCCGAGCCGACATTGCGGGAGGCGGTCCAGTGGGCCCAAGAGCACGATGATCGAGTCATAAAACTCCGCGTGCGAAATCAGCTCGCCCGATTGGCGCTGCTCCAAAAACGGTACGATGAAGCCATCGCCCAATTTCGCACCGCACGTGCGGCCGTGCAGGCATTACCCCCCGGGGCCGCCCACCAGATCACGAACAATGAATTAGGCCATGCCCTCCTCTTGGCCGGCGCATGCGCGGAGGCCGAGACGATACTGACCGAGGAGATCGCGCAGTGTCGCGCTGCCGGTATCCTGCACCGTGCCCTCCGGATGCAGCTCTGGCGTTCGGTGGCCCGGTGGTCGCTCGACCAGTGGCCGCAGGCCAAGGAGGATGCGGAGGTTGTGGTACGGGAGGCGCGCCAACACCAATACCTCCCGCTGTTGGCCGAGACCTACAACATGTTAGGATTGCTCCACTGCCATCGGGGCCATGCTGAGGAAGGGCTGGCGGCGTACCAGCAGGCCGTGACGCTGGCGTACAGCGTGCATGACCTCACGACCGCGGCCACCGCCACGACAAATATCGGCCTGGAGCACCTCCGACAAAACCAGATCACGCCCGCGCGACACGCGTTGGAGACGGTCCTCGCCTTTACCGGCCACCAGGCTAACGCCACGGCGATCGAACGCGCCGCCATCCCGGCCAACCTCGGCCTTGCCGAAATTGCCCGACAGCAGGGAGAATACGTGAAGGCCTCGACATTGCTGACGACCGCGGAGACGCTGGCCACGGAACACCGCTGTTTGTCAGCGCACCAGTTTGCCCTCGTCCTGACCCGCGGAGAAATTGCCCGCGATCAGGGAGATCAAGAAAAGGCACGGGACTTTGGCCTGCAGGCGAAACCCTTCGCACGTTCCACAGCGGAAGTGACCGCCTGGCAGGCCTTCATGGCGTCGTTGGACCCACCGCACCGCCATTAAGCGGCGTGGATAAGCAGGCGCCATTTGCTATCTTTTCATCCCCACCCATTCATGTTACATCTGCTTGCGTATGCGAATGGCTCTCTCACAGCACCGGTCCCAACGGGCAAGGAGCGGTTGGATGAAGACGGGAATCGTGTTGTTGCTGTTGTGCAGTCTCGCGACCGCTTGCCATTCGCCGCGTCGCAGCCAGGCCCCGACCAAGGCCACGCGGCCCGCAGCCTCGGCCACGACGCCTCCCCTCGAATTGACGCAAACGACCACCACCACAACGACGGCCCCCAGCACGCCAGTCCCCTCAACGACCACAACCGTCGCAGCGCCCGGCACCATCCCGCCGGCCCCCGGCGATACCGGCATGACGTCCGTGCCATTAACAACCCAGGAAGTGAAATCGCTGACCAACATGGCCCTCGTGATCGATGCCTCCGGCAGTATGGGGAGCGCTATCGAGAGCGGGACCAAGCTCGACTACGTCAAGCAGGTCATTAAAGATCTCCTCGTACAACCGAGCCCGACCGGGATGCGCCGCGCGTTTGGATTGCGTGCGTTCGGCTCGCGCAGTCCCGCAGAGAGCAACGACTGTAACGATGTGGTGCAGATCGCCAAGCTCGGCGCGGTCGACCCGAACAAACTCGGGCCTGCACTCGACGGGATCACGCCGAAGGGAAGTTCCCCGATCGCGCACGCACTGCAACAACTCACTGAAGAATTCCCCGACGCGAGCACCGACGCCGACAACGTGATCCTCCTGTTCGCCGACGGTTCCGACACCTGCAATGCCGATCCGTGCGTGGCTGCCGAACAAGTCCACACCGGTCCAAAAAAAGTGATCGTCCATGTCGTCGGCTTCGACCTCGATCAAGCCGCGGAACAACAGCTGCGCTGCGTGGCGCAGAAGACCGACGGCCGCTTTTATTTGGCCCGCACCGTGGCCGAACTGCGCAGCAGCGCCGACGAAGCATTGCACGCCAATCTTCCGTACAACCTGCGGATCAAGGCCTATGCCGGCAGCACCCCATTACCGACCCAAATGACCGTCTATCGGAGCGGGACGCAACAAATCGTCACCGAAGGCCGCGCTACCGGCATTAAGTTCTTTCAACTGCAACCGGGAAGCTATGACATCTTGGTCACCTATGCCGACTCGATCGAGACCTCCAAGCCCTCCAAAATGCTGAAAGGGGTCGAAGTCCAGGCCAGCGCGCGCGCGGAGCAGATCGTCTATTTCGATCTCGGCACGCTCGAACTGAATGGCATCGACCCGAACGGACAGCCCGCGGCGCTCACGTACAATTTCCTGAATGCCCGCTCCAACACGGCCGTCGGGAGCGCCCAAGGGACCGGCACGCCGCTGAGCGTATTGCTCACGCCGGGGACGTATCAAATCAATGCGAGCGGGCCGGAAG
Organism: Deltaproteobacteria bacterium; assembly: GCA_016210045.1. Taxonomy (NCBI): domain Bacteria; kingdom Pseudomonadati; phylum Myxococcota; class Myxococcia; species Deltaproteobacteria bacterium. Next base: position 43,946 of record JACQUX010000011.1, read on the forward strand.
TGAACGGCATCCCGCTGGTGGCCACCGCCGAGCGTGTCGTGGTCGCGGCCGGAGAACGGGCGGGACATCAATTCACGTTCGAGACCGGCGAACTGTTGTTGCGGGCCGAAACCAGCCAGCACCAGTTTATTTCCGGTCATTATCAGATCGCGTTGCCGGAACAACCCGATACCGTCCTGACGGAAGGCGACCTCCCCGCGGACGGCCGTTTATTGCTGCTCCCGGTCGGCAAATATCAGATCCGCGTCCAGGCCACGTCGCCGTTGTACAGCGGCACCGCGCCGCTCACCCTCGCGGCTGTGGCCGTGGCCACCAACGATCGTTCCCAGGAATTAATCTCGTTCCCCGTCGGCACAATGAAACTGCTCGGCAAGGATGGGACCGGCGCACCGGTCGAAACGGAATTCGTGGTGCGTCGCAAAGGTGAAGCCAGCGACCTGGTCCGTGAAGTCAGTCCGAGCGCGCCGATCGAACTCACGTTGTCTCCCGGGCGCTATCAGATCGTCGCGACCCGCCAAAAGATGCCGATCACGCCACTGCCATCGCTGATTTGGGACGATGTCGAGATCGTCGGCGATCGGCACGACATCCGTGAGGCCTCGTTCCAACTCGGCACGTTGGAGATTGTCGGCAAAGACGCGAAGAACAACCCACTGGCGACCGAAGTCTCGATTTATCGGCCCGGGAGCGGCGAGGATCCGGTGACCACGCAACGGAGCTTGAGCGGCGGCGTCAGTTTTCAACTCACGCCGGGGATCTACGATATCCGCGCGCGCGATGTCAGCCAGGGCGGTATTGTCCATCCGACGGTCTGGATTCGCGGCATCCCGGTCACCGCGAATGGCGCCACCCAACAACTGGCGAAGTTCATCGCGGGGAAGGTGCGGCTGACTTGTCGTGGCACTAACGACATCCCCATTCCGTGCGGCTTCCGGCTCTTCACGTATGGCCAAGACGCGCCGCTGTACGCCGGCGAGACCAGCGATCAATGGCAAGAGTTTGAAATGCAGCCCGGCTACTACTACCTCGAAGCGGGCTACCAAGACGGGGATCGCGATCAATTGCTGAAGAAGTGGATCAATCTCGCCGTGGCCGAAAACCAGACCGTGGAACAGATCATTCGGTTTTAGCTGCTATGCGCGCGCGCCAAGGCTGGTTGCGAAGTCAGGACGGGACCAAACTGTGGTATCGCAGCATCGGCGCAGGTCCGCCGATCCTCTGTTGTAACGGGCTCGGCGTCCCGTCGTATTTTTGGCGCCATTTAGCCGCGCATTTCGCCGACAGCCATCAAGTCATCTGCTGGGATTATCGTGGTCACGGCCGCTCTGATCAACCACCGCATTTAGCGCGGCTCCGCTTCGACGATCTCGCCGCGGATGGCATCCAACTAGTACGCCATCTGGAACTCTCGAACGTTGTCGGCATCGGTCACAGCGCAGGATTCCAAGTCCTGCTCGGCATGTACGCCGCCGCGCCCGCAGCGTTTGCGCAACTGATTTCCGTGCAAGGCACGGCCGGTCGGACGCTCAGTGATTTCGGCGATTCCCCGTACGGTCGTCTCAGTTTCGATCTCTTTTATTTGCTGAGCGTCTTTTACCCGAACGCGGTGCAACTGGCGCTAGAGGCGCTGTTGCGGACGCCATTACCGTACTACATCGGCGGACTACTCGGTTGGCTCGACACGCAAAAACTGCGGCGCCGCGAAATGCAACATTACTTCGACCATATTCGCCGTCTCACACCGCTCGGCTTCGCCACACTCGCCCAGGCCGCCGAGGCCTACAACATGGAGCACGTGCTGCAAACCATTCGCATCCCGACGCTGCTGATCGCCACGGAACATGACGACTTCGTCCCGACGCGCGTCGTACACACGATGCAACGGCGCATTCCTGACTCAACGATAGCGATCGTGCACGGCGCCACCCATGCCGCGCTGATGGAATGTCCCGATCAAGTCAATGCACTCGTGGAGCAATTTCTTGGCACTACGAAGTCTGGGCAATGAACGAACCCCGCCCCAAGGGGCGGGGTATCCACCTCCCTCTCCCTTTGGGGAGAGGGTTGGGTGAGGGGGAGACCATCAGGACTCTCACTATTTTGCATCCTCCCCCTCACCCTAGCCCTCTCCCCAAAGGGAGAGGGAATGCAGAGGCCGTGCGCCGACGGCGCAAGGCATTTCACCTGGGGAGATTGAATACCAGCGCATCGCCGGCGACATCGACCGTAACGTGTTGCCCCGGCGTGATCACACCCTCGAGCAGCTGCAGCGCCAATGGATCCAATAGTTCCCGCTGGATCGCACGCTTCAACGGCCGCGCACCATAGGCCGGATCCCACCCGGCGCGGGCCAAGAAGGCCTTGGCCGCCGCCGAACACGTGAGCGACAATTGCTGCCCTGCCAGATGCCCCGCCACCCGCCGCAATTGGATCTCGACGATCTGCTCAATGCGTTCCGGCGTCAACGCATCGTAGGTGACGATATCGTCGATGCGATTGAGAAACTCCGGCCGGAAGTGGCTGCGCAGCCCTTCCTCCGTAGCGGCAACGTTTGAGGTCATGATAATGACCGTATTCGTGAAATCGACGGTGCGGCCCTGGCTGTCGGTCAGCCGCCCGTCGTCCAGGATTTGGAGCAAGATATTAAAGACATCGTGATGCGCCTTTTCGATTTCATCGAACAGCACTACCGCATACGGACGTCGCCGCACGGCTTCGGTTAACTGCCCACCCTCTTCGTATCCCACATACCCGGGCGGTGCGCCGATCAAGCGGGCCACGGTATGTTTTTCCATATACTCACTCATATCGATCCGCACCATCGCCGCTTCGTCATCGAATAAAAATTCCGCCAGCGCCCGTGCCGTTTCCGTCTTGCCGACCCCGGTCGGGCCCAAAAAAAGAAACGACCCAATCGGCCGATGCGGATCCTGCAAGCCGGCGCGTGCGCGCCGGACCGCATTGGCGACCTTGCGCACCGCCGCGTCTTGCCCAACGACCCGCTCGCGCAAGCGTTCTTCCATCCGCAATAATTTGGCCCGTTCCCCTTCTAATAACCGCGTCACCGGAATCCGCGTCCACTTGGCCACCACTTCCGCGATATCTTCTTCCGTGACTTCTTCTTGTAACATCCGTCCACCCGTCTGGAGCGCAGCGAGTGCGGCTTGTCCGGTCTCCAATTGCTTTTCGAGCTGCCACATCACGCCGTATTTTAATTCCGCGGCGCGGTTCAAATCGCCGCTCCGTTCGGCGCGATCCTGATCGGCGCGCGCTTGTTCGATCGCCTCTTTGGTCTTGCGGATCTTGCTGATCGCCGCCTTTTCCTGCTGCCACCGCGCCTTCAACGTATCGCTGTTCGTTTGCAGCTCGGCGAGGGACACCTCCAACCGTGTCAGTCGGTCCCGACTCGCCGCATCGATTTCTTTCTTCAACGCCTCGCGCTCGATCTGTAATTGCCGCAACCGCCGATCGATCTCGTCAATCTCGGTCGGCAAGCTGTCGATCTCGATCCGCAACTTGCTGGCGGCCTCATCCATCAAGTCGATCGCCTTATCCGGAAGGAAGCGGTCGGTGATGTAACGGTGCGCCAACGTTGCCGCAGCGACCAGCGCCCCATCTTGAATCCGCACGCCATGATGCACTTCGTAGCGCTCCTTCAAACCACGCAGGATCGCGATCGCATCTTCGACGCTCGGTTCGCCCACTACAACCGGTTGGAAACGCCGCTCTAACGCCGCATCTTTTTCGATATGTTTTCGAAATTCATCGAGTGTGGTCGCGCCGATACACCGCAATTGCCCGCGCGCCAGGGCGGGTTTCAGCATGTTGGAGGCGTCCATCGCCCCCTCCGCCGCACCCGCGCCTACCACCGTGTGCAGCTCATCGATAAAGAGGACAATCTCGCCTTCTGACCGCTCCACCTCTTGCAGCACGGCCTTGAGGCGTTCTTCAAACTCTCCACGAAACTTGGCGCCCGCGAGCATCGCCCCCAGGTCGAGCCCCACGACGCGCTTCTTCTTCAGCGATTCCGGCACATCGCCATGCACGATGCGTTGCGCCAGCCCTTCGACGATCGCGGTCTTCCCCACGCCGGGCTCGCCAATCAGCACCGGATTGTTCTTGGTGCGACGGGACAAGACTTGGATCACGCGCCGCACTTCTTCGTCGCGGCCGATCACCGGATCGAGCTTCCCTTTGCGCGCCAGTTCCGTCAGGTCGCGGGCAAAGCGCTCCAACGCGCGATATTTCGATTCCGGATCTTGATCTTGGACCCGCTGCGATCCGCGCAGGCTGACGAGCGCCTTTTCCAATTCACTGCGCGTCACGCCGAAACGCCGCAACAGTTGCGCCGCCTCGCCGCCATGTTCCGCGAGCGCCAGCAACAAATGCTCGACGCTCACGAATCGATCGGTCATCGCGTCGGCTGTCTTGAAGGCCTCGTCAAACACGCGCTGCAAGTCCTTGCCGATGAAGTGCTGGCCGGACGCCGCCCCACTCACTTTCGCGCGCCGCTGCAACAGCTCTTCACAGGCTTGTTGCACCTGCGCCGGCGCGACCCCCACTTTCTGCACCAACGCAGTCGCGAGACCGTCCGACTGCGTGAGCAGTGCCATCAATAAATGCGTGGAGAGTAATTCTTGATGTTCCCGTTGCGCCGCTTGATCTTGCATCAACTGCAAGGCCTCTTGCGCCTTCACCGTCATTTTGTCGAGTCGCATAGGGACGCAAAATGAGACGCCGCCATAAAAAAGTCAAATGTCGTATTGTCCGCGGTGAAGGCGCGAGGGCGGGGCCCCACTCCGCGGGACGCAGGAGGGAAGGGTCAACCCTTCCCCCCCGCAACAGCGGGTCCCCCCTATCCCAGCGTCCCGCGGAGTGGGGCCCCGCCCTCGCTCGTTCCTGCGAAATTTCCTGTACCAAAGGCCGCTCGTAGCGGTGCATACAGGGTCAGCGATCCGGTCAGGACCCACAATAGATCGGGTGCCGCCGCGACCAGTTGCGGGACAGCCGCAAGCGCGCTCTCGGTCACAAACGCCTGGCACCGGCGCAGTTGCGCTGCGACGTCTGCGGCCGCGAGGGCCCGCGCGGAGGGTGGCGTCACGGCGATCCACCGCGTCGCTAACGGTGCCAGGAGGTCCAGCATCTCCGTTACTGGCTTATCGGCCAACGCCCCGAAACAAACGCCCACGTCGCGACCGTCCGCAATCCGACGGAGATAGGCGACGAGCGCCGCTACGCCGGCCGGATTGTGCGCGCCGTCGAAGAGCACGGCGGGATGTCGGCTCCACCACTCGCAGCGGCCGGGCCAGTGTGCCTCCGCAAGCGATGCGACACGCCCGCGTCGCCAACCCAGATCGCGCAGCGCTTGCGCCGCTGCCCACGCCAACCCCGCATTGATCCGCTGATGCGCGCCCGCGAGGCCGAGCGGCACGGACGCCGCAATCGGTTCCGCCCATTGCAGTGGACACCCGAGGGCTCGCGCCGACTCCTCGACCACGGCAGAGACCTCCGGCAGTTGGACGGCGCTGATCACCGGTCGACCCGCTTTCATGATCCCGCATTTCTCCGCAGCAATCGCCGCCACATCGCGCCCCAAATACTCCGCATGATCAATCGCGATCGGCGACAACAACACGAGCACGGGATCCACGACATTGGTCGCATCCAAGCGTCCGCCCAATCCCGTTTCAACGATCACGACATCCGGACGCGTCGCCGCAAAATAGCGGAACGCCAACAGCGTCGAGAATTCGAAATAGGTCAATGACAAGTCGGCCGTGAGTTGGACTGTCGTCTCCGCGCAAGCGGCCAATGCGGCGTGTGCGGCCGGCACGCCGTCGAGTGTAAACCGCTCCGCATAGTCGCAGAGATGCGGCGAGGTATAGACGCCGACACGGTAGCCCGCGTCGCGCAGCAGCGCTGCCAAAAAGGCCGCCGTCGACCCCTTCCCATTGGTCCCGGCGATGTGCAGCGTCGGCACCGCCAATTCCGGATGCTGCAAACGCGCGCAAGCGGCGTGCATCCGCTCCAATCCGAAGTGCATCCGCCGCTCACTGCGGCGGTCGAGGTCCAGCAGCAGATCGTCGTATCGCCACGGCATGCGCTATGCTCGGATCTTCAATGCGACCATCGTGATGTCATCTTGTTGCAGGGATCGCGGCGCAAATTGTGCCACCGTGTGTTGCACCCGTCGAATCATCTCGCTGGCCGACGCAGTGCCGGCCGCCCGGATCGCCGCCGCCAGTCGGCGCGTCCCGAAATAACGCCCACGCGCGCCGCGCAGACCGGTCAATCCGTCGGTATAGAGGAAGAGGCAATCGCCGCGCCGCACCGGGACATGCCCGACTTGCAGTGCGAGCGTCCGTTCCGCCCCTAATACGGTGCCGCCCTGCAACAACGGAACGGCGCGTGTTGCGGCCATTCGACACCAGAGCGGCGGCGGATGTCCTGCCACACAGTAATGAATCAACCGCGAGTCCGGATCGAATCGGAGCACGGCACACGACACAAATTGCTCGGCGCGGGCCAAGTCCGCATACAGGGCCTGGTTGGTCCGTTGCAACACGGTTGCCACGTCGTGGCCCGGGATCGTCAGTTCGGCGCGCAACACCGCGCGGACGGCGGCCATCGAGAGCGCCGCCGCGACGTTGTGTCCCGCGACGTCGGCGATAACGACATTCACGGTGCCGTCGTCCCCGCGCACCACATCGAAATAATCGCCCCCGACCCGCGCGGCGGGGAGACAAATGCCTCCCACATCCACCCCGGACAGCCGCAGAGGCATCGTCGGCAAAAATGACTGTTGAATCTGGCGCGCCACCTCCAACTCTCGCTCCACGGCCCGCGCCTGGACTTGTTGCTCGGCCAATGCGCACAGATGCAGATACGCGGCGGCTTGGTTGGCCAGCGTCGTCAGCACGGTGAGATCGCGGGCGGAAAATGGCGTCCCATCGCATTTATCGGTCAGGTTGATCACGCCGAGCGACTGCCCCCGCACATGGAGCGGCACGGCGGCGACTGGCGCGACGAGAAATGAATGTCCACGATACCGGCGCCGTCGTGTGGCTTCCCGCGTGTTCCGCGCATCCGTGACCAATTGTGGTGTCCGTTCCGAAAAGACGCGTCCACTGATCCCTTCACCCGGTTGCACCAGCACCCGCTCCACGACATGCGCCGGCATGCCGCGGGCCGCCACGACGCGCAAGCCTCCGGCGCTCGCGTCGTATTGCATCAACGAGGCATGTTCGACGGGGATCAGCCGCACTGCCTCTTCCAATAACAATGCGCAAATCCGCTGCAGATCGTGCGTTTCCGTAATGGCCCGACTCAAGCGATGCACTGCCGCTAAGGCCGCATGTTCAAACGTTGCATCAGACATGACACACCATCGTGAAATAATTTTTCCGTGCCCGTCGCACCACCCGGCACTGCCGACACCATTGTTGAATCAACGGCAACCCGCGACCCTGACACTGCTCCGGACCCGGCATCACGGCACGGCGCGGCAACCCGAACGCTCGCCCGGTATCGATCACCGTCAACGTGCAGCGGCGCGCGTGGAACCGGATGCGCACCTCGATCCAGCGCCGCATATCGCGCCCATGCGCGTGCGCGATCGCGTTATTGATCGCTTCCGTCAGCACTAGCCCGGCACGCCACAGGTGGGAGGAAGACGCTCGCGGTCGCAGCCCACGGCGCAGCGCCACCAATACGGCCCGCAGCCAAGGGAGATAACGCGGATCGCTCCGAATCGCGACCGTCAACGCCGCGGTCTCCAGCTTCATGCCTCATGTCCTAATTCGTCGTGACGGCAAATCGTTGGCACGCCTCGTCCGTCGTCGTGCAAATTTCAAAATGTCGATGCAGACGCGTAATTTCGAAGATCGACTGGACGTCACTGGAGAGGGCCGCCAGCCGCACATCCCCGGCATGTTCGCGCAGCCGCCGCTTCAGCGCCAATAGAGCCCCGAGACCGACGCTGTCGATGAAATCCAGCCCGCTCCCGTCGAGAATCAGTTGGCGGACGCCGTCGTCGCACAGGCCCTGTGCCGACCGCTTAAAATCGTCGACCGTCGAGGCATCCAAACTCCCCTGGCAGGCAAGAATTGCGAGCGACTTCCCCTTCCGCGCGACCACGATTTCCATACGCCCCCCCTACTGCCGCAGCCCGTATTGGCGAATTTTTCGATACAGCGTCGCTTGACCGATCCGCAATCGCTTCGCTGCCTCGCCCACATTCCACACACACTTCTCGAGCGCGGATTCGATCGCGTAGCGCTCTACCATGTCGAGCGGCAGCACGCCACTCGCATCGCCGCCCTGATTGACCACGGCCCGCGGCCGCCCGGCGACGCGCGGTGACTTTTGCAACTGCGGCGGGAGGTGCTTCGGCTTGACGCGAGTGTCGTTATGCAACACGACGACGCGTTCAATGACGTTTTCCAGCTCGCGGACATTGCCCGGCCAGGTGTGCGCACAGAGCAGGCCCATTGCATCGGGGGCGATATCGACGAAGGGCTTCTCCAATTTCTGCGCAAACCGTTCCATGAAGGCCCGCGCCAAGACCGGGACATCCTCGGCACGTTCCCGCAACGGCGGGATATGGATCGGCACAACGTTCAAACGATAATATAAATCTTCTCGAAAATGACCGCGCTGCACTTCCGCTTGCACGTCGCGATTGGTCGCCGCCACGAACCGGAGATCGACGGTAATCCGCTCGCTCCCGCCGACACGCATGAAACTCCGTTCCTGCAACAAGCGCAGGATCTTGACTTGGAGCGCCAACGGCATCTCGCAAATTTCATCCAGGAATAACGTCCCTTGATGCGCCCGCTCGCAACAGCCGGTGTAACGCCGCTCCGCGCCGGTAAAAGCGCCTCGCTCATGACCGAACAACTCGTTCTCGAGCAGATTCTCCGGAATCGCCCCGCAATTGATGTCCATGAAGATCTGCTCGGCCCGCAGACTGAATTGATGGATGGCGCGCGCGACCAGCTCTTTGCCCGTGCCCGACTCGCCGGTCAACAACACGGTCGCGTTCGTCGGAGCCACAGTCCGGATCAATTGAAACACTTCCTGCATCTTCGCACTTTGGCCCAACATCCCGGCGAACTTGTGTGGCCACCCCATCTGCTGTTCCAGGAAAAAGACCCGCTTCGTCAATCGGTAGAGTTTGACGGCGTGTTCCAACAGATGGCGGAAACGATTCGCTTCGACCGGCCAGCGGAGGTAATCGTGCGCGCCTCCTTTGACCAACTCCACGGCCGTCTCCACCGAACTCCCCTCGCCCGCGAGGATCAGCACCGGTAAATGTTCATCGAACTGTTGCGCGACGGACAGCACATCGCGCGCCAGATCGTGCGACGCGCCGATCTGAACCAGCACCGTTTCCGGCGGTTCCAGCGCGAACATCGCCTGATAATCTTCGGCACTCGCGTGCTTGATCGACCACGCGGCATCGGGGAGCAAGTCCTCGACCGCTCGGCCGTTCGCTGTCGGATCCCGGACCAACAGGACACGGTATTGCATTACGCCTCCCGCGCCGACGATTTCTTCCGAAACTCATCCACTTCGATATTGAATTTCTTCACGATCTTTTTGAAGTTACTGCGATCCATCCCCGCCTTTTGCGCGGCATACGACAAATTGCCGTTGGTTTGGCGTAACAAATTGGAGAGATAGGCGCGGTTGAAGGCCCACATCGCCCGATCCTTTGCTTCCTGATAATTAAATTGCGAGAGATCGGTCGCCACCGGCTCTTCCGCCAAATAGAAACTTTCTCCCAAAATGCGCGGCGGCAGATCCCGCACCGTCACGGTATCGCCGGTTACGAGCACGACCGCCCGCTCAATGACATTCTCCAACTCACGCACGTTCCCCACCCATTGGTAATTCTGCATCACTTGCAAGGCGTCAATCGCAATCTTCGTCACTTCTTTTTCCATTTTCTTACTGTATTTTTGCAGGAAGTGGTACGCGAGTAGCGGAATGTCTTCGGGCCGATCCCGCAGCGGCGGCATCGTGACTTGAATCACATTAAGCCGATAATATAGATCTTCGCGAAATTTTCCCTCTTTCACCGACTGCGCGAGTTCGCGATTCGTCGCCGCCAACAGGCGGACATCGATGTGGCGGCTCTGATTCCCACCGACCGGCCGGATCTCTCCCTCTTGGAGCGCACGGAGCAACTTCACCTGAATACTCGACGGGATTTCGCCGATCTCATCGAGGAAAATCGTACCCCCGTCGGCCTCCTCGAAGAGTCCCTTTTTCTCGGCAATCGCCCCGGTAAACGAGCCGCGTTGGTGCCCGAATAATTCGCTCTCCAACAAGGGTTCGGGTAATGCGGCGCAATTGATGATCACAAACGGGCGCGTACTCCGTTTCGAGCGCTGATGAATGGCGCGCGCGACCAGTTCCTTCCCCGTCCCCGACTCCCCAAGAATCAGCACCGTCGAAGTCGTCGCGGCGACACTCTCGATCGTTTGAAAGACCTCCTGCGTCTTGCGACTCTTCCCGACAATCCCCTCGTAGACGAATTTATCCGATCCCTGTCGCTCGAAGCGGCGCAGCTTCTGCATCAGATGGAATTTTTCCATCGCCTTCTGGATCGCCATCACGACCTTCGTGATATCTTCGAACGGCTTGGTGAGATAATCGTAGGCTCCCATCTTAATGGCCTGCACCGCCGTCTCGACCGTGCCGACGCCGGTGATGATGATCACTTCCGTCGCATGCTGGTTGGCGCGGATATATTCCAGCAATTGCATGCCGCTGTAGCCGGGGAGGTTGATGTCGATCACCGCCACTTCGACCATTTGGCGATTCAGACATTCCACCGCTTCCGTTCCGGAGCGCGCCACTTCCACGCTCCACCCTTCCTCCTTGGCGACACGCTCGAACACCTTCACGAGCGACTCGTCGTCATCCACGATCAGCAGATTGGTCCGCTTAAACATAATCACCTCGTTGGTTCGCGGGCGCATCGGAGGCGCCCTGTTGACGACGCAATTTTTCCACTAAGGTCGTGCGATTGAGCTGTAACAGGCCCGCCGCGCGATTCTTATTGCCGCCCGACATCTGCAGGGCCTGCTGAATCAGCGATTGCTCGAACTCCAACACGGCGGCTTTTAATGAGAGCCCCGTGACCGGCAACACGACCTGCGGCGGTTGGTACGGCTGCGGGAGCGTCTGCAACGCGGCCGGCAGATCGGCGACCTCGACCACGCCCTGTCCCTTCAACACGACGATCCGCTCGATCAAATTTTCCAGCTCCCGCACGTTACCGGGCCATCGATACTGCTCCAGGCAGGCCACTGCGTCCCGCGAAAACCCGCTCACCGCGCGACCATTTACCTGATTAAAGTGGTCCAGAAAGTGTTGCGCCAGCAACGCGACATCGCCGGTCCGCTCCTGCAGGTTCGGCAATTTCACGGGAATGACATTCAATCGGTAGTAGAGATCCTCGCGGAAACGACGGTCTTGCACCGCCACCTCAAGGTCCTGATTGGTCGCGGCGACAATCCGCACATCGACGTCCATCACCTGTGCGGAACCGACCGGCTCGAAACGTCGTTCTTGCAACACGCGCAACAATTTGACTTGCAACTTCGGACTCATCTCCCCGATCTCATCCAGCAAGATCGTACCGCCATGCGCGGCTTCGAATTTTCCCGCCCGCGTGGCCACGGCACCCGTAAATGCCCCGCGCACATGACCAAAGAGTTCCGCCTCCAACAGGTCTTCCGGAATCGCCCCACAATTGACGGCCACAAACGGGCCTTGCGTGCGATGACTCCGGTGATGCAGCGCTCGCGCCACCAGCTCTTTGCCGGTCCCCGATTCCCCAAGCAACAAGACGGTGCTGTCGGTCGCCGCCACTTTTTCGATCAGGTCGAACACCTCGCCCATCACCGGCGAGCGGCCGATGATCTCAGGAAAGCCGACTTGCTGCTGCAACGCGACCTTTAGCGCGCGGTTTTCCACGCGCAGCCGCCGATATTCGAGGGCCGTCCCGACGAGTTGCCGAATCGCCTCGAGCTCGAACGGCTTCGTCAAATAGTGATAGGCGCCGGCGCGCATCGCCTCGACGGCCGAGGAAATCGTCCCGAAGCCGGTCATGACGATCGCGACCAGTTCCGGATCGCGCGCATGGAGTGCCTGCACCAGCTCAATGCCGTTTCGCTCCGGCATCATCAGATCGACGAGCGCGGCATCGAATGGCCTCCGCTCCGCCAACGCAATCCCTTCGTCGACCGTGCCGGCACAACCGACGTGATACCCGAGATCAGTCAGAAATTTTTCCAACGCCCGGCGAATGACGGCCTCGTCATCGACGACTAAAATAGATTCCTGCCGCATAGCCCCTCCACTTCAACTCGGTTGTGGTAATGCACCGACCAGTCCCCCGGACGCCTCCACGACATGCACGGCCTCTGCCTGCGGGAGACCGATCCGAAACGTCGTCCCCTTCCCCTCCTCACTCTCGACGTGAATCGTCCCGTTATGTTCGCGAATAATCCGATACGTGATCGACAAGCCAAGGCCGGTCCCCTTCCCCGGTCCTTTGGTGGTGAAAAACGGATCGAAGATCTTATTCAGCAGTTCACGCCGGATCCCAACGCCGTTATCGATGACTTCCACAACGACCTGCCGCTGTTCCGCCGCGTGACGCACGCGGATCGTGATCGCGCCGCCCTTTGGCATCGCTTGCGCGGCATTCGTCAGGAGATTCAAGAAGACTTGTTGCAGCCGATTGCCGTCGCCGAAGACCGGTGGCAGATTGGTGGCGATTTCCGTATGGAGACGCAGATTCAGCGACAGAAATTCGCGCCGCAAGAATCCGAACACTTTTTCAATCAAGGGACCGATATCGACGGCCGTCTTCTCGCGACCGGAGGAGACGCGCGAGAAATCGAGCAAGTCTTGGACGATCTTCTTACAACGTAATGCCGCGCGCTCGATTTCTTCCAGATCCGCGCGCACCGAATCGCCGTCCTGAAACTCGCGCATCAGTAATTGGGTAAAGGCCAGAATGCCGCCGAGTGGATTATTAATTTCGTGCGCCACACCACCCGCGAGCATGCCGATCGCCGCCATTTTTTCTTGCTGCACTAACTCTTGCTGCAGCCGCCGTTCTTCCGTGATGTCGCGGTAGTGCATCACCAGCGCATACTCTTGCCCTTTGGCTCCGGGAAAAGGATAGGCGAGGACTTCGTATTCACGTGCGCCGATGGCGTGGTTGAGTTGGCTCTTGGCTTGCCAGTCGCGCCGCATCGCTTCCGCCGCCGGACAACCTTGGCACGGCTGTTTGCGGTGCGCAAAAATTTCGTAGCAGCGCTGCCCGACCAATTCGCGAATATCGATCCCGGCCCGCGCCGCCATCGCCAAATTCGCGCGTTGAATGCGGTATTGGCGATCGAGCACACTGACCGGATCTTGGATGGCATCGAAGGTCGATTCCCAGAGATATTTGCCGCGCGACAGGAGGTCGACAAGTCGCTCTAATTCGACAATCTTTTCTTTCAATCCCCGGGTTGGCGCCTTCGCCGCCACCAACTTGGGCGGCTTGCGCGGTACGGCCACGACGCGTGTTGTGATGCCCCCCTTAGCCATCGGGTAGGATGGTACCCAATTAATTTCATTATGGGAAGTCCATAATACCCTGTGCACTTTAACCCAATAACAAATATGGTAATTTTCACGCGGCAATCGAAACCCACTGGGAGGGTGCCTTGCGTGCGCACGTCTGTACGCACGTATACACGCTTTGCTTGACCCTCTTCCCGAGGTGTGCGACTGCGAGCCGCGATGAGTCAGCACTATGCGCGCGCAGGTGTCGATTTAGGGGCGGCCGATGAGTTTATCGCACGCATCGCACCCCATGCGCGCTCGACCACTCGCCCGGAGGTCTTGGCCGGGGTCGGCGGGTTCGCCGCCCATTTGGCCCTCGATCTGGCTCGCTATCGCGCACCGATCATTGTCACTTCGACCGACGGCGTCGGCACCAAATTGCGCGTCGCCATTGAAACGGCCACGCTCGACACGATCGGCATCGATCTCGTCGCAATGTGCGCCAATGACATCGCGTGCTCCGGAGCCGCCCCGCTGGCCTTCCTCGACTACTTCGCCACCGGAAAACTCGCGCCTACGTACCACGCACCGATCATTGCCGGCATTGCCAACGCCTGCCGCACCATCGGCTGCGCACTGGTTGGCGGGGAAACGGCAGAGCTGCCAGGCATGTACACCGGCACCGATTTCGATTTGGCCGGCTTTGTCATCGGACTGGTGGATCGCGACCGACTGATCGACGGCCACACTATCCAACCGGGCCAAGTCGTGGTGGGCATCGCCGCCACCGGATTTCACAGCAACGGCTACTCACTCTTACGCCGCGTGTTGTTGGAAGAACAGCGGCTCCAACTCACCGATCGCTTCCCGGAGATGCCGGCCTCGGTTGGCGAAGTCTTGCTCACGCCGACGGCCCTCTACAGCCCGCTCGTGGCCCAACTCATGACGGCCGGACGCATCCACGGGATTGCGCATATCACCGGCGGCGGCCTGACCGGGAATATCCCCCGCATCTTGCCCGCAACATGTCAGATGCGTTTCCACTGGTCGCGATGGACACTGCCAACGCCGTTTGCCGTAGTGCAACGTATGGCCGGCTTGAGCGATGCCGAACTGCGGACGGTTTTGAATTGCGGCATTGGACTCGTCGTGATCGTCGACGCGGCCTTCGCCACGACGGCGTGCGAGACCGCCACGGCTGCGGGTTTTGCCGCGCACGCGATCGGCGAAATCGTCGCGCGCCCGAGCAACGCGGAACCGATCGTCTATGTGTAACCTCGCGTATGGCTGAAAAGTCCACCAATCGACGTACGCACCCAATGATCGCTGTGCTCGCCTCCGGCGAGGGGACTAATTTTCAAGCCCTGCTCGATGCCGACGCGGCTGGACAACTCCACGCCACCATCGCGCTGCTGCTGACCAACAACCCTCAAGCGCGGGCCATTGAACGCGCCCAACGGGCCAATATTCCGCACGTCGTGATACCAAACCACCGGGATCGGAATCTCCTTGGCACCGCCATTCTGGATGCGCTGCAAGCGACTTCCGTGCAGCTCCTCTGCCTCGCCGGCTTCATGCGCGTGCTCGCTCCAGCCGTCATCGCCGCCTATCCCCGCCGTATCCTCAACATTCATCCTGCGCTGTTGCCCAAATTTCCAGGCCTCCACGCCGTCCAACAGGCCCTCACGGCCGGCGTCACCGAGACCGGGTGCACTGTCCATTTAGTTGATGAGGGAATCGATACCGGCCCGATCATCCTGCAGGAGCGCGTCCCGATCCTCCCCGGCGACACCGAAGCCAGCCTCGCGGCCCGTATTCATGCTGTCGAACACCGCGTGTATCCGCGAGCGGTAAAACTATTTCTCTCGACAGCCACTACTTGACTCCGCCCCGACCTCCGCTTAAAGCCGTGACATGCCACTCAGCCCCCAGACGTATTGCGTCCTGATGTGCGGCGGAGAGGGGACGAGATTTGCCCCACTCTCCACCCCCGACTGCCCCAAACAATTCTTGCGCCTCTTCGGCACCCGCAGCTTGCTGCAAGAGACTTACAACCGATGCGAGGCCCTGGTGCCACCGCAGCGGGTTTTTGCCAGCACGAACTACCGCTACGTCCCGCTGATTCGGGAACATCTACCACAACTGCCGAGCGACAATATCATTGCGGAACCGCTCAAAAAAAACACCGCGCCGGCACTTGCGTTGGCCGCTGCCATTTTGGCTCGTCGTGATCCCGAGGCGATCATGGTGGCGCTGCCGGCCGATCACATGATCGTCAACCTCGCAACTTTTCAACAAGCGCTTCAGACTGCGGAACGGATCGCCATCGACGGCGATTACCTCGTGACGTTGGGAATTCGCCCGGATCGGCCCGCCACGGAATATGGCTACATCTGCGGAGGCGTTCCGCTCTCCGCCTCGGCCTCACTGGTGGAACGCTTTGTCGAGAAACCAAATCACGCCCTCGCAGTTTCGTATCTCGCGAACGGTCGCTATTATTGGAACAGTGGAATGTTTATTTGGCGGGCGCGGCGACTCCTCACGGAAATCGCCGCCCATTTACCCGAACTCGACCGCGCCGTCCGGCTGTTGGCCGACCGCAAGATTTCATTGTCCGGCCACGATCCGCTGATCGACGACTACTTCGCCACCGCACCGGAAATTTCCATCGACTACGGCGTGATGGAACGTTCGCAGCGCGTCGCGATGATCCCGGTCGAATGCGGGTGGAGCGACGTCGGCTCTTGGGAAGGATTGCGGGAATTCGTGCAACGGGAAGGACTCGCCGTGGCGCCGGAAGTCCGGCCGCTGCTGACCCAACACGGATGAACGCCTTCACGCGCTGCGTTGCGGGAGTGGCAGGACTAGCGATCCTCGGTGTCAGCGGGGCACTGGCAGCCCGCGAACCGTTTCCGGCCCATGGACCGATTCCATATCGCCACCAACACCCCCTCTATCTCCAGAGCCTCGGACTCACGCCGATGCGCGCCGTCGCGCTGCCGCGTGGCGACGGCGTGGTCGGGCTGCGGATGGAGCATTCGAATATTTTCGAACAATTCATCAACACGACTGCCGACGTGCGCATCGATACGGAACAGCTGCGCATGACCGTGGATCTGGCCTACGGCCTCCCGCATAACTTTACGCTGGAGGCGGAAATCCCGTTCGTCCACACCGGGGGCGGTCGTCTCGACAGCTTCCTGCAGTGGTGGCATAGCGTCCTCGGCGTGCCGAACGCGGGGCGAGAATTTTTTACCAACGATCAACACGTCTTCCGCATCCTCGATCGCCCGAGCGGCGCGGAACGCTACCAAGTCGCCCCGATTCCGTTGGCACTCGGCGATGCGAGCCTCCGACTCCGCCATCACCTCGTGACCGAAACCGCGCGACGCCCAGCGATCGGCTGGTTTGCGGCGTGCGAATTCCCGACGGGCAAGCGCTCCCAAGGGCTTGGGAATGGGAACCTCGATTACGGAGTCGGACTCCTGATGGAAAAAAATGAGGGCCGTTGGCATGGGTATTTCAACGGCGGCTATTTCGTCAGTGCCGGTACACCGGCACTGGCCGATGCGATCCATCCGATCCAATTCAACTATGTTGTCGGAGGGGAATTCAGCGTCTCGCGGCAAGTGGCACTCCATGCACAACTACACGGAGGCACGCCGCTCCTGACCGGACTCGGCGATACCCGGTGGGATTCGTTTCCGCTCGATCTCATGATGGGGATGTCCGGCGAGCATCCGGTCGGTGCCCATGGAGAGCGAATACTCTGGCAAGTCGGCCTCTCGGAAGACCTGAATGCCAACGGCCCGTCGATCGACGTCACGTTGTTCGGCAGGGTCGGATGGCGATGGAAGGGATTGTAAAAAACGTGCGTATGCCCGTTAGAACGGGATGTCTTCATCGCCGCCCGGGCCCGGACCACTCACCGAATCTGGCGGGAAATCAGGTGGGCGCTCGCTGCTGCCGGCTCCGGCACTGCGACTACCGCCTTCTCCACGTCCGCCCAGGAACAAGACCCGCTGTGCGACGATCTCCGTGGTGTAACGCTTGTGTCCTTCGCGATCGGTCCACTCGCGGGTCTGCAACCGCCCTTCGGCATAGATCTGCCGACCTTTACTGAGAAATTCTTTGCACTGTTCCGCTTGTTTTCCCCACACCACGATCCGATGCCACTCGGTCCGTTCTTGCGATTGACCGTCTTTGTCGGTCCACCGTTCATTGGTCGCCACGCGCAGCGTCCCGACCGCCTGTCCGGAACCGGTGTAGCGCACTTCCGGATCGTCGCCCAAATTGCCAATCACCTGCACTTTATTGAGACTTGCCATGCGTTCGCTCCTTGTTGGTGCCCAGCGCCTTACGCCTCCGCCCCGCGCCGTGCAAGGCGTTTCTTCGCGTCTTGCAGCACATGACGCCACTCCGCCGAATCGGGGTGCTGCGGCCTGGCGGCGACCTTGTGGGCCGCATCCGCACACACCCGGCGGGCCGCGGCCCAATCTTCCAGCATCGTCAATGCATCACAATACGCGATCGCATTGTCCACGCTGGCCGGAGCATATGCCACGGCCTTCGCGAAATAGCCAACCGCCGCATCGAGATCGCGCACGATATCGCCGGGCCGCGCTGCGGTTTGCGGCACTTGGGCGAAGATCTGCCCGAGGATCCGATATCCGCCCGCCTCACCGACCAGCGGATCGAGTTGATTGATCCGTTCACAATCCGCGATCATTTGCTTGAGTCCGCGTTGATAGCCGAAGATATGGAGTCGGTAATACTCGCCGGTCAGCACTGCCCGATGGTAGTAGCACAGCGCGTCGCGCGGGGATTGCTGGACACAACGGTCCGCGATGCCGCGCCCCGTCTTGGCCGCGGCCAAGCGCGCCGCGCGCGTCGCGCCGTGGGTGGCGAGTTCGGTATACTGCGCGAGCTGTGCCACCAGCGAATCGCGACTCGTGTGCTGCAGGCTCAACGTCGCCGTCCCGGCGCTACACGCCGCTACCGCAAGCAACCCTATGAGGCCGACCAGCATCCAAATGCGTGTCATCTTAGTTGCTCTCCACAATGCGCGGATCTGCCCGTGTATCCAACGCGCGCGGTTCATCCCCCCACACCGTCGGGAAACGCAGTTGCACTAGTGTCGGCACTCCATCGGAGTGCAGTGATCCGTCGCCGAGTTGTCCGGCCCGATCCGACCCCCAACAATACATGGAATGCGGTTCGCGAATCGCACAGGCGTGACGCAGACCCGCGCCCAATTGAATGACCCCTTCCAACCCCGGGACTTTGACCGGCATCCACGTGCTGCGGGACTGTTCGGAACCGAGTTGCCCATCTGCCGTCCATCCCCAACAATGCACCGTCTGATTCTCCAACAACGCACAGGTATGCCATTCCCCCGCGGCCAGCGCCGTCACGCGGCGCAGCCCGCCAATCGGGCCATGAGGTCGGACACTGCCGGCATCGTAGCGACCTTGTCCCCAACAACGGACCGTGCCCCCTTCGATCACTGCGCAACTGTGATAACTCCCGGCCGCCAGACTCATTACGCGTGCCAGACCCGGGACTGGCGTTGGGTGCCACTGGACACTGCGCGAACCATTCCCGAGTTGCCCCTGATCGTTTCGTCCCCAACATTGCACGTGCCCATCCAACAGACGCGCACAAGTGTGGCGCCCTCCCGCCGCTATGGATGCGACATCGATCAGCCCATGGACAAACGCGGGGCGCACTTGATCGAGCGTATTGCCGATACCCAACTGACCGGAGCGGTTCTCGCCCCAACAACGGACGGTATGATCTTGTAGCAGCGCGCAGGTATGGCGCTCGCCGGCACTGAGTCCCACGACGCCCCGCAATCGGCTGACCAGCGTCGGCCGACGCCGTGCGGTGCGAGTCCCATCACCCAACTGCCCGCCCGCATTCGCCCCCCAACAACGGACGAGCCCGTCCGGCAACAGCGCGCAGGTGTGATGCGCGCCGGCCACCAGCCACGTCGCGCCTTCTAACCCTTGGACCGGGACAGGGGCATTGCGCGGGATCGTTGTCCCATCGCCCAACTCGCCGTCCGCGTTGTACCCCCAACACTGCGCCGTCCCATCACTCAGCAACGCGCAACTGTGGGATGACCCGGCAGCCAGGCCCGTCACCGTTGGAATGACTTTGGCCCGGGAGCGCGGCGCAGAGGATTCCCGCCAGGCCACGCTGAATGGCAGAGAACCGCACAGCAGGAGTATGAGCAGTGAACAACGCATGCGAATCTCTCTAGCGTGGCAACGCGTGTCGGTGCAAGAAACAAAAAGGGCGCCCCGACTCGCGGCCGGAGCGCCCTTCAAGATCGCAACTCAACCTCGTGATTAATTCAGTTTCACACTAAAGTTGAGGGTATCACCACCCACTTCGCTGCGGACGTCATAGTCCCAGCTACCGAAGATGATCTTCAGCTTGTCCCGCAGTGCATCGGCACGTTGCGTGGCCATCTTGGAGTCCGGTCCATACGCCGTCACGTTAATATTGAAATCGGCAAAACCACCCTGCTCCGCGACCGTGTGCTGCGCTTTCAACTCCGCCGCGACTTTGTTCAAATTGCATGTCGTGTCCGTCCCTGACTTCTTAAAGCTGCAATTCAACGACGCCAACCGCTTATTGATGGTTTCTTCAACGGCCTTCTTGGCAGCCGTCTCCGCGCCCTTCTTTGCTGCATCCTTGACTTGCCCGCCGATTGCACTCCCGATCCCGGCCTGTGCCGCACCGGCCATTCCGACACCAACCATCACTGCCAACAGCATTGCGAACCGCTTCATAATACCCGCCTCCTTGTGATCGATCGACTGCGGTCTCAGCCCCATGCCGAAATACCACCCCCGATCGCGTGCCGCCGCATAGCACGGTTCCTCAAAAAACGTCAACGTGGATGCACTCCTGCATTGACATTCGGAGGCATCTCCACACAATAGCGCCCATGAACAGTGTCCGTTGGTCCGGCGTCGTTTTTCTGTGTGTATGTAGCTTGATGGCGTGGCCGGCATTGGCGATGCGCGGCGCGCGCGTCGAATCCGCCGCCGTCCCGCCGCCGAAACATGTCGTGATCGAATTCGGGCATCGCCTCGAGTACGCGCCGACGGACACCCGCCGCCAATTGCAGAGCATGACCATTTCGATGGGGACCCTCCAAAGCCAACAATTCGATCTCCGCATCCCGTGGCGTATAGAGCAATCTGGCGGGACCAATCTGAATTTCGGCGATCTGGAGCTCTTCTATAAACTCGGCGCGCTGAGCGCATGGTCCGATGAACGCGGCTTGTTCGGCGCCTACTTACGCACGACCTTCCCATCGGACAAAGAAGGCCGTGCCACCGGAGACAACTACCAAATCGAAACCGGCACGGTGCTGACGCAACGCGGGGAACATACACTTTTTAATCTCAACGCCGGCTCGTTGATCCAAACGAACGGCGACGAACTGGCGCGCTACGGTGTCTCGATGGAATACGCCGGCCGGCGCGTAGGCATCTATGCCGAACTCACCGGACTGACCGACTTTCAAGATAACGGCAAACAGGAAATTTTCAGCGGCGCCGGCGGCCTGGAAGTCATGATCGGCAAGCGCTTTACGCTCGATCTCGGCGCGGAGAAAGGGATCACCAGCGATGCCCCCAATTGGGCGGTCTTTGCCGGAGCCACATTGACCTTATAAGCTCGAGCCAGTATACAGCCACGACGTATTCACCACTGCAAGGGAGAGTATGATGACATCAACACCACTGATCCGTGTGGGCGACGCCGCTCCAGACTTCACGCTCCGTAATCAACACCAACAAGATCTGCGGCTGTCGAACTTTCGCGGACAACAAGCGGTGCTGCTCTGTTTTTACCCGCTCGATTGGAGTCCCGTTTGCACAACAGAAAACCGCTGCTTCAGCAACGAATTGGCCCAATTTCAAGCGTGTGGAGTTCAGGTCTTCGGCATCTCGTGCGATTCTGTTTGGTCGCATCAGGCCTTTGCCACCCAACACGGCTTGACGCATGCCTTGCTGGCAGACATCCATCGGACGGTCTGCAAGTCCTACGGCCTCTACAATCCGGATCTGAATACGGCACAGCGCGCGACTGTATTAGTGGATAAGCACGGCAAAGTGGCCTGGCTCCAAGTCCATGAACTCGGCCAAGCGCGGGATAACGAGGCGCTCCGCACCGCGATCCGCACCGCAACGGCATAACGCAACCGCGACACATCAGGAACGGGGAAAAACATGCAACAGCTATTGGCCGAATTCATCGCGACGTTCACGCTAATTTTCATCGGAGCCGGGAGCGTCTGCGCGAACGCCCTCTCCGGCGGACAATCCGGCTTGGTGGGCATCGCCCTCGCCCACGGCGCAGCGATCGCCGTGATGGTCTACGCGACGGCCCACATTTCCGGCGCCCATATCAATCCGGCCGTGACGTTCGGGATGATGCTGACGGGTCGGATCAAAGCCAAGACGGGACTCGCCTATATCGCCAGCCAACTGCTCGGCAGCTTGGTGGCAGCTGCGTTGCTCAAAAGCATCGTCCCGGAATGTGAGCACGCCGCGCCGTTTCGCGGCAATCCAGAACTCACGACGGCCATCCCAACGTTCGGTCTGGGAATGGGGATCCTGACGGAATTTGTGCTCACGTTCCTGCTCGTCTTCGTGATCTTCGGGGTCGCGGTGGATGAACGCGGGCTCAAGGCCCCGATGGGACTGGCGATCGGACTCACGATTACGCTCGATATCCTGCTCGGGGGTCCACTAACCGGTGGCGCGATGAATCCGGCGCGCGCATTCGGCACCGCGTTCTTTACCGGGCGCTGGGCCAGTCAAGCCGTCTATTGGGTCGGCCCGATGGCCGGTGGCGCCGTCGCGGCACTGCTATACGAACATCGGTTCTTGAAGCGGCGTGGATAGCGATCAATCCGAGACGCCATTCTGATCGCTGTCCGGATCCGCATTATCCGGGACCCCGTCGCCGTCGTCGTCGCTGTCGATCAAGTTGGTCGTGCCATCTCCATCGATGTCCGGATCGTCGGGGTTCGGAATGCCGTCACCATCGGTGTCCAGATCAGCGACGTTCGTTTCCGGAACATCATCGTCGGGATCCGCACGCAGTTCAGTCCCTGAGACCAACCACACGATACAACCGACAACGAGCCAGTGGAGCCAGGTTCGTGATGGACGCATCATATATAGGATATCCTCCCCCAAGGTTGTATGGCGTATAATATCAGGTCTCAAACCGCTCGCATAGCCAGAAAATAACCCGCTGATAACTCTACGTTTTTTATCATTGCGAGGCTGGCGGGCATTGGATTTCACGTCGCACGCGCTCCAACACCGCTTCGAAATGTTCGTGTCGTGTCGCTGCCGCTTCCTGCTCCGCCATCAATTCGCGCGCCACGGCCGGACTCAAGGTGTCCCGCGTCCGCCGTCGCTCCCGTCGCCGATCGCGGCGATAGAGCCACAGCAGTCCGGTAAAGAGTCCCGCCAACAATCCCGCCACCACAATGAGCGCCGAATCAATCATGAAATCCTACTCTTCAATTTCATAATAGGCCGCGATGCCGTCGGGGATGTTCGCGGCCTTCATCCGCTCGACGACTTGGCCCACCAGCGGAGGGAGCTTCGCGGCGTAACCATCGAGCAATCCCTTTGCCGCCGCTAAATCGCCCGTGACCTGGGCCCGCACGATTTCTTTGAGCAGACTGGCATACGCCTCCGGCACTTTATTCAGGTCAAGTGCGAACCGGTCCCCCTCAATCAGAATGGCGCCTTTGCTGAAGAGATAGCCAAATTGTAATACCGCGCCGCGAGCATGCGCTTCATGGAGCCCTAAGCGCAACTGGCGAAACAGACCAGCGAGTTTCGTCGTGTACGACGCACGGACTTCCTCGGGTGTCAGCATTCCCTGTTGCTGCAGATCCGCCAACGCCCATTGCCCGCCGACGTCGGCCTTGGCCTCTTCCAATGGAGCGGCATAGTCCTCTAATGCCAAACCCACCGTAAGGCCCTTACGTTCAGAGATAGCCGTGGTAATCGGCAAATCGACCCGAGGACCTATTCCATGGAAGATTTCGTGCAAGATCACATTGCGCAATGCGGCCTCAAGTTGAACCCCGTTTTGAAGCGCGGGCGCCAGGGCGACGGCGGCACTGGAGATGACATGCGGAAATTTCGCCTCGAGATGATTCGCCAAGATCACACGTTTCCCGCCGCCGCTCGCGCTCAACGGACCGACATTGGGGAGATGATAGGCGACGGGCGGACCGCCATCGCTGTTCGCATCGCCGGTGGCCAGAATGACATCAATGACGCGAAACGGGACCCGCTCCGGCAACGTCCGCGCGGTATAACCATCCGCGCCGTTTAACGCGGCCACACCTTGCTCCCACGACGAGAGCCGCGGAAAGATCCGTTGCACGAACGAAGCAGCCTGCGGCCGTTCCCGTCCCAAGACATATTGGAAGTAGGCCTTCGTGTCCCATGGATCGCGATAGGTCTCATACGGGCCGATCGTCAATTCGAGCTCGCCTGTCGCCTCGGCCCAGGCCGCATCGCTCGCGGCAAACGGATAGGCCTCGGTGGAGCGGAACGCGGCGGCTTGGGCGACGAGCTGTTGTTGAAACGTCGGATCGAGACCAGGCACTTGCGCCGCCTCTTCCAACAGCGCGGCAACACGTTCACTGCCGGCCAAGAACGGCTCGCTCTGGGCATACGGAATCCAGCCAAAACCCCCATCGGGGTTGCGCGTCGTGAGCGTAAATGGGGAAAGGCGCGGATCCTGGCCGACATCCGCCGCTTGCTGCTTTAGTTGGGTGAAGAGCTCGCGACTCATGCCCTCCGGCCACATGGCCGCAGCGGGCCGCACGCCCGGAAAGCTCGGGAGCAGATCGCAATATTCGTTGTCGGAAAGCCGTCCGCAGTGTGGGGCCCCATTGCGCCGTAACAGCGCCAATTCCAACGGCTCGGCCCGCCGATAAATCTCACTGATCAACTGCGGCGCCTCCGGCATCAACTGCACTTGAAAGAGCGTCTGAATATACTGCGCCGCCTCCAACAACGGTCGCATCGCCGCCTGTGCAGGGGGACTCAATTGAGATACCGCAAATCGAAACGTCACCGGCTGTTGGGCCTTCAACAGGGATTTCATCGCTTCGCGCCGCCGCCGATCCAACTCCTGCTCCACAAAACGAATCGCGATATGTAGCGCGGGTGTCTCGGACCAACCGAGTCCTTGCAACCCAAACTGGGAGCGCAATGCCTCCGGAAGCACCAGCTCACCTTTCGCAACATCGAGCTGGTGCGGCGATTCGGCGTCGCTCCCCCAGCGGAACGGATAATACTCGCCGGCCACCCGATTAAATAAGCTGCGGTGACGGCTGGAGTCACTGATCAGGAGCAACACGGCGGGCGGAGGGAGGAATGGCTGTGCCACGCTACCGGGCGTCGGCAGTTGCACTGCACGATCGTCCACCGCCGGCACCGCGACTTCGGGCGGCGGTGGTTGCGGCGTCACGGCTGCGGGTGCAGCCGCTTTCGCCGGCGCCGCCGGCGTCGATTCGAGCACGCTGAGCGCCGACTGCCGCTTACAGCCCGGCGCCGTGAGGAGCAACAAAACGGCACAACAAATCCACATGGTCGCACGAGTCATACCGAACCTCCTTCGGCACTCGCTTAAGCACTTTGCAATAGATACGCCCGCATCAGCGGATCCAACGCGCCATCCAACACGGCGTTAACGTTGCCGACTTCGAATCCGGTGCGATGATCTTTCACGAGTTGGTAGGGTTGTAACACGTAGGAGCGGATCTGAGAACCCCACGCAATCTCCGATTTTTGCTCTTCGACGGCGGCGCGCTCTTGGCGCCGTTTTTCCATCTCCACTTCGTACAACTTCGCCTTCAACAACTTCATCGCCATCGCGCGATTCTTGTGCTGCGAGCGCTCATTTTGGCACGCCACCGCGATACCGGTCGGCAAATGCGTTAAACGGACGGCGGAATCGGTTTTATTGACGTGTTGTCCGCCGGCCCCACCCGCACGAAAGGTATCAACGCGCAGATCGGCTTCTTTGACATCGATGACGATCTCATCTTCGATATCCGGCAGCACAAAGACCGAGCAAAACGAGGTATGACGTCGTTTGTTGGCATCGAACGGGGAGATGCGGACCAGCCGATGCACACCGACCTCGGCGCGTAAATACCCGAACGCGTAGCGTCCGGTTACGGTCATCGTCGCGCTGCGGAACCCCGCTTCGTCGCCGGGCGTAAAGTCAACCACCTCCGACGTGCACCCATGTCCATCGGCCCATCGTTGATACATCCGCAGCAACATCGAGGCCCAATCGCACGCCTCGGTCCCACCGGCACCAGCATTCACCGAGAGGATCGCGCTGTTATGATCGTGCGGCCCGGAGAGCATCCGCCGCATTTCGAGCGCATCGCACGCCTGCGCCACGGCGTCCAACTTCGTTCCCGCTTCCGCCTCCAATTCCGCATCACTCCCCTCGGCCAACAGCTCGAAAATGGCGCGGACCTCAGCCAACTGCGCGAGCGGGATTTCCCACGCGGCCACCAACTCCTTAGCGATCGTGAGACGTTTCGTGACTTCCCGCGCCGCCTCGGGTTGATTCCAAAACTCGGGCTGCTGCGTTGCCGCCGTCAAATCGCGAATTGTCGCTTCGGATTGCTCCAAGTCAAAGATGCCTCCGCAACGCGTCGAGTTGTTGCTGCAACTGGTCACATCGTTCCCGCAATAGTTTGCTCATAGCCACCTCGTCTATAAAATCTGGATTAACGTCTCGAATTCCACTTGGCGCATCGCCATAAATCCCGTCCGCGTGTGGTGATCAAGCCCTGCCAAATGGGCCAACCCATGCACCCCTAAACGGACAATTTCCGCCTCCACTGCGACCCGCCTCCGCCGCGCCTGCGTCGCGGCAACGCCTAAGCCGATCACCACATCGCCATCACACCGTCCATCCGCCTGCGGATAGGGAAAACTGAGCACATCCGTCACACATCGTTTCCCTCGAAACTGAGCATTCAGTCGCCGCAACTCCGCGTTGTCGGCGAGACGGATGGTGATCTCTGCATCGCCGCGGGCGAGCCAGCGCCACGCTGCGGCCAGTTGCCGCCGCACACTAATGGGTTTGTCGGCTCGGCGGCTTGGTTTCGTCGGCTGCTGAATGACGATCATCGGGTTGATCCTCGGTCTCCACCACGGGGACATCTTCTTCATTCAACTGTAACGTCTCACGCGGATATTCGATCCGTTGGTGATAGATCCCCATTAAGATTCTGGTAAACGCGTTCGCGATATCGTGCAGATCCTTCAATGTGAGGTCGCACTCATCCAGCTGTCCGTCGGCGAAACTCTTATTGATGATCCCTTCCACCATCTGCTGGATGCGCGCGGACGTCTTTTCCGGCAACGCTCGCACCGCGCCTTCGGTGCCATCGGAGAGCAACAGAATCCCCGCTTCCCGCGTCTGCGGTTTCGGACCCGGATAACGAAAATCTTTTTCGTCGACTCCGCCGAGCGCCGGATCCGCCACGGCCGACGCCTGTTCATAGAAATATCCGATTCGCTTAGTGCCATGATGTTGCGGAATCATGTCGGCAATCTGTTGCGGTAACTTATACATCCGCGCCAATTCCAATCCCTCCCGCACATGCGACGCGATGATTAATGCCGACATATGCGGTGTCAATCGATCATGCAACGATTCCCCCTTCATATTTTCAGTAAAGTACGTCGGCTTCCGAATCTTCCCGATATCATGATAATAGGCCCCGACCCGCGCCAACAGTGCATTGGCTCCCACCGCCGACGCGCCGGCCTCGGCCAAAATCCCGACCAAATGGGAGTGGTGATATGTCCCCGGCGCACGGATGACGAGTTCGCGCAACAAGGGATGATTCAGATTGGCCAACTCCAGCAACTTAATGTCGCTGGTGTAACCACACGCCGATTCGGCCACTGGGGTGAGCGTCAAGACGAGCACGGCAGCCAACAATGCCCCACCCAATGTGCAGACCAGCAGCCAACCGATGTCGATCGGCAGAATAATTTCACTCAAACTGCCTGCACGCAGCAGATGGATCGCCAGCACTAAGATTGCGGCGATGGCGCCGGTATAGACGCCGGCACGGATAATCAAGGCCCGCTTATCCGCTTGGGCGATCGTGCCGGCCCCCGCCAAGTTCGCTAACAACACATACGGCGCAAAGCCCGGCTGGTTAGGATAGAGGAGGCCCGCCAAACAAGCGATCGCGACACTAAAGAGCGCCGCCGTCTCGGCATTGAGGAGGAATCGGACCATCATGCCGCCGGCCGCGACCGGGATCAGATAATAGTACGCGCGCGCCGGCAACGGCCATTGCACATTCGCCATCGCATCCGCCCAGATCCCTCCGACGCGCAACACCGCCACCATGAGGACCACCAGCGCGCCGAGGAAAAGCAGATCCGACCAGGCCGGGCGATACGCACGAATAAATCGCCGCCCGAATCCGTGTAGCAACAAGAGCGTCGTGGCAACGAACAGCGCGGCCCCCGCCGCCTCCAACGGCCAATTGCCGGTGGCCTTTTGGGCGCGGATCGCGCGCAACAGTTTGACTTGGCGGGGGCTGTACCGCTCGTAGCGCCGCGCAATCAGTTCTCCCGGCTTGATCGATTCGCTGATCGGCGCGACCGACTCCCGCGCGCTCGTCTGCCGCTCTTTCGTGACTTGGACGTTCGGGACACAGTTCGATTGCAGCAGTCCCACCACAAGTTCTTTCAGCGGCGCGCGGTGACGTTCCAACGCGTTCAAGCGCACTTTACCGCGCTGTTGGTCGATCGATGCGATCGCATCGATGCGCTCCCAGCGCGCCAGCGTCTCCTCCACCACTTGCTTGCCATCCCGCACGGTGATTTGACGCAGCGTAATCCCGCCCTCACGCTCCTGCCGCAACAGCTCGAGATTATCGACGACCGGTCCCCGCAACAGCTCGCGCACTACGCGCACGAACGTCTCCTCAATCGTCGGGCTAAATCGCTCCGTAACCAGCGCCTCCCACTGCGCGTCGCTCACGGTGACGGCCAACGCCAGCGCAAATTGGGGGCGCAATTCCGCGACCAATTCGGCCGGTGGGGCCTCCCGTGGACCAAGTTTCAAGCCGAGGAACGCGTTGCGCGCCAACCGAAATGCCGCATGAATCCGCTCCACGACACCGGGCATGGCATCGGCGTCGTAATCGTAGACCCTCCGCAGCGTACTCGCGGCGGACGCGCGCTTCGCCTCGGTCGTCTCTTCGTCGACAAAGACATACGAACGATCCGCACGAATGTCGTATGGCGCCAGCGCCCCTTCCGTAATCACTTCCGGAATTTCTCCGACCGTGAGGAGCAGCAACCACGTGAGGACCACGATCAGGCCGAGAAACGGCAGCCATCGGACCAGGCGACGTGGTTGTAGCCACCCGGCCCAATCCCACTTCCGTTCTGGTTGGTTGAGGGAACGCATCATATGCCCCCACCGCCTTTGGCTTCATACGCCAAGACGATCGCCTGGACCAACGGGTGGCGCACCACATCCACCTCAGTCAGATAATGCACGCAAATTGCCGGGACCTCGGACAGGATACGTACCGCTTCGATCAGCCCCGACGCCACGCCGTTCGGGAGATCGATTTGCGTGATATCGCCCGTGATCACCACTTTCGACGCCTCGCCCATCCGCGTCAGAAACATCTTCATTTGTTCCGGCGTACAATTCTGCCCCTCATCCAAGATCACAAACGAATGGGCAAGCGTCCGCCCCCGCATGAAGGCCAGCGGCGCGACTTCGATCGTCCCCTCTTCGATCAAGTGTTGCGCCTGTTCGTGTTCCATCATGTCGTGCAGCGCATCGTACAACGGCCGCAAATAGGGATTCACCTTCTCTTGCATGCTCCCCGGCAAGAAGCCCAATTTCTCCCCCGCCTCGACGGCCGGGCGACAGAGGATGATCCGCTCGTGCCGTCGTTTGAGCAGGCTCTCGACCGCCATCGCCATCGCTAAATACGTCTTCCCGGTCCCGGCCGGACCGATGCCGAACACCATATCGAAGCGACGGATCGCATCGAGATAGGCCTTCTGCCCGGGCGTGCGCGGGGTAATCTGACGACGCCGATTTGGCACCTGGACCACATCCGCCACTAACGTCCGCACATCCACGGTGGGTTGGGCGGTCAACGTGCGGAGCGTCTGCGACACGGCGTCGGCATCCAACACGGTCCCACGCGCGAGCAAATCGTACAACGTCCGCAAGACTTGTTCCCCCAGACGGATGGGTTCGGCATCGCCCCGCAGCAAGATCTGATCACCACGCGCACTCACCGCAATGCCGAGCGATTGTTCCAAGACGCGCAAATGTCGATCTTCTACGCCGAACAAATCGCGCAACCAGCGGACGTCGTCGAAGGTCACGGTACGCGTTTCACTCATAGTCTTCCTCGGGTGGGGGTGGAGCCGTCTTGCCCGATTCGGCCGCTTCACCCATCACCTGCACCACAAACTCACGCCGCCGACCTTTCGTCTCAAAATCGCACAGCAAGACATCGCTGTATGGATCGAGACAGAGGCGGCCATTGTCGAAAGGAATCTGGACCGAGCGTCCCAACAGGGCCGCTAAGACGCGCGGCTCCACATCCATCGGTTGGCGCCACTGGTCCTTCGCCTTTCCCCCCTGCGCCGGCTCCCCCCACCGCTTCAAGACGCCACGCAAGCCGGCGACCACTTCGGGGAGACCCTCGCCTAACGTCACACTCGCACCGGGCCCCGCCACCAGCACCGTGACCAGCCCGGCCGGGACGTTGGCATCGCGGATAGCGTAGCGCACCTCGTGGGTAATCGGGAGACAATCCCATTGGTCGGTCGTATTTACGTAATATTTCTTCAAGAATATCATGTGGATGATCGCCTAGCCGATTGTCCTGCGCGCGGCAATCGCAAAAGTACCGCGATGTTGGGGCAACTTTTTTTGCTGGGTGCCGATATAGGGGGGAGAGGGAAGGGAAAAGGGAAAGTCAAAATGCAAAGTGCAAAGTGCAAAAGGCAATGTGATCGGAAATGGGTCCCCCATTTTGCCTTTTGCATTTTGTCTTTTGCACTTTGCCTTTTCCTCTCCACCGCCTGTTCTCGACAGCTTCCCTTCTCTGATTATCAACGTGAGGAATTTTCCGTCACCGCGATCACGGCGGATCAAGAAAAGGTGATTCGCCTGGTCAATCCCAATGAAACGGAGGCGCAGCATGTGCGCGCGATTGCGTTCGACGCCGGCGGGAATCCGGGCGGACACTTTGCGATCGCGGAAATCACGGTTGGAGGCAAAACCTTTCAACCACGTGATATTCTGATTCCGCCGCGCTCCGCGCTGGAGATCCATATTCTGTATGCCCCACGCGACCTGCAGACCAGCCGCGTGGCGTTCGGCGGATGGGAGACCGGGCAACCGCCGCGGCTCGCGCCGTTGCCGCCGCCGGATGACTCGGAGCCGGAAGACGACGCGGCACCGGAACCGGAGAGTGCCACTGGCGTTGCAGCCGCGTTGCTCGGCCGCGCAACCGCTAGAGCTGCGGCCTCGACCCCGGCAGCGATCCACCGTGCACTCATCGTACTCACATACGACTATCCGCAAGAAGGCGTGATGCAAGTCGAGGTGATCGGACAAGCGGTTGCGGGACCACACGGAGAAATCACAGCGACCGGCTCCACGGAACCGGAAGGCCCGATTGAGCCTGGGACTTGCACCGCCAACGGCACCACGGCCTGCTTCACCGGCGATTTTTCGCTCGGCTTGCCAGAACTGGTGGAGGGAGAATTCACCACGCCGCTTGCAGGCCCGCTCCCTCTCATGATCGACGGCGCCAGCGCGACACTGGAAATGGCGCAATTTCCGGTCTCGCTCTTCACCTTCAAGAACATCCCCGGGCTCCCGGTCGATGCCATTACGCTGGCCATCAGTGGCGATAAGGGGAGCACTGCGACCGGCGACTTTGACGGCACCGCATTGACGTTACGTGGGATTGGGTTCCGGGTGCGAATTTATTTAGGAGAAAAATCCCTCGACGCGTTAGCCGGGGCGTCGACCTTCGCCGAATTCTCCATTCGAGATCTCGAAATGACCACCCTCACACCGCTGGCAAGTGGGACGATCACATTAGGCATCGATACCAAATTGGGCGCCAATCCGACCGGCAATGGACTCGCTGACAGCCAACTCGCAGGCAAACGCGTCGTCGTAAAACTGACCGGCACATTAGAATTACCGAAATAGCCAACACGCAAAAACAGCCGCACCGCGGCGTTGAGGGGGAGGCTCCATCCGGCTTTGCCGGTGGAGGGGGCGACGCAAGCCCCTGTAATGTCGCTGGTTCAACTCCAGCCCCACCAAAACAAACGGCCCCACAAGGGGCCGTTTGTTTTTTGGTAGCGGGGGCTGGATTTGAACCAGCGACCTTCAGGTTATGAGCCTGACGAGCTACCGGGCTGCTCTACCCCGCAATGAGGTTGGCGTCCTGGTACTCATCTCCCCTGGGAATGGCAAGCGGAATGTTGCAACTGCTGAACCTCCGGTGACGTTAATTTACGCCACGCGCCGGGTTTTAAGCGGCCTAAACGGACTGGTCCCATCGCCGTGCGCTTCAACTTCAGCACCGTCAGACCGATCGCGGCGGCCATCCGCCGCAATTCGCGCGTCTGCCCCTCCGTCAATACCGCTTCTACCCACGCATGTGCCCCCTCGGCCCGGAGCATCCGCACCCGCGCCGCACGCAGCACGGTGCCATCGTCCGGAATGCCTTGCGTCCATTGCGCCAATGCGGCTGCGGTCGGCCGCGCGCTCAATTTGACCCAATACACCTTTTCCACCGCAAAGCGTGGTTGCGTCAGTCGTGCCACGACCGCGCCATCGTCCGTTAAAATCAGCAGTCCTTCGGAATCGTAATCGAGTCGCCCTGCAGCATCGAGCCCGTCAAAACGTTCCGGCAACAATGACCAGACGGTGCGCCGCCGCTGCGGATCCGACTTGGTAGTCACGACCTGTTTCGGTTTGTAATAGGCCAAATAATGAAAACGCCGCACGGCGCGGAGTCGAGCCCCCCGCCACTCCACACGTGCATGCGTGGGGTCGATCACCACGCCGAGCTTGGTCACGACACGGCCATTGAGCCGCACTTCGCCCGCCGCCACGGCCGCCTCGGCGACCCGGCGTGAGAGGCCGGTGGCTTGCGCTAAGAATTTATGAAGACGACACGACGTCATCACGGCTCACGGGAGGACCACCTGCGGTTGCAACATCCACGATCTCGTCCGTCCCATCACTCTCCTCTTGTCCTGGGGGCTTCGGAAACATCTGCCGTTCCAAGTGGCGCAACGAACGGATTTGCGACTCGAGTTCGTCGATCACGGATTGATCGGCGCGTGCATAGGCGACTTGCGTCTCGACATCGAGCGGACGGATCGGCTGATCCGCTTCTGCCGCCGGCGCCTCCATGGCTGCGGCGTTCCCGATCGTAGTTTGCTGCTCCAGTTCATGATATTCGCGTAAGCTTGGCAATGCCGAGAGGCCTTCGAGGTTAAACAACGAGAGGAACTCGCGCGTGGTGCCATACAATAGCGGCGTCCCCGGCTCCTCGCGTTTCCCGACGATCCGGACTAAATTCCGCTCCAGCAACGTCTTCAAGACGCCACCACAATCCACCCCACGAATTTCTTCGACCTCCGGACGTGTCATCGGTTGTTGATAGGCCACAATCGCCAAGGTCTCGAGCGCGGCTTGGGAAAGTCGCACGGGCTTCGGCATATTGAGCCGCTGCAACCACGGCGCACACTCCGGGTTGGTCCGAAATTGATACCCTCCCGCGACGGCCCGCAGGCAGATCCCACGGCCCGTCGGCATTTGATATTCTTCCACTAACGCGTCCAACGCCTGCTGGATGGCCGCCTTCTCCACGCCGGCCTCGCCCAGCACTAATGCCATCGCACCGACCGTCAGCGGTTCGGCCGAGACAAAGATCAACGCTTCCACAATGCCCTTCAGCTCCGTGTGCTCCATCCATCCCCCTCGTTACATGCGCTGTACCATCGTGAGGTCAATCGCTGGCGCGTCCGCTCGCCGTGTGACGTACAGCGGCGTGCCCCCGCCCGCCTGAAAGAGCGTGATCACGACCAACCGCGCCATTTCCAACAACGCCAAAAACGTTACCACAATTTCGTAACGCGATGTGTACTGCACTAACAGGTCTTCCAACGCCACAGTGCGCTGCGGCTCCAACCGTTCCATCAGCTGCATGACCCGCTGATTCACACTGATGCGGTCCACTTCGACGGTATGGGCACGTTCCGGAGGGAGCGCGCGGAGGACGCGGTCGAACGCCTCCACCAACATATAGACATTCCCAACCGCCAAGGGCCGTTCGACCGCTGTTTCCGCCAAGTCCGGTGGTACGGCCGTTGGGAAGATTTCCCGCATCAACATCGGCCGACGTTCCAATTCCGCAGCGGCCTCTTTGTAGCGTTGATACTCCAACAAGCGCCGCACCAGATCGGCACGCGGGTCGCCTTCCTCTTCGGCCTCCGCCTCGGGGGGCGCCACGGGCAGCAGTAATTGCGACTTAATGTGAGTCAGCTCCGCCGCCATCAGCAGAAACTCGCCGACCAGATCGATATCCAGCGCTTGCATGGAGTCGAGATAGTGGACGTATTCTTCCGTCAATTGCGCCATCGGGATATCGCGAATGTCGAGATCATTTTTCCGAATCAGATAGAGTAATAGATCGAGCGGACCTTCGAAGGCCGGCAAGTTGACACGGTATTCTCCGGCCATTTCGGTAATCACTGGGGATTCAACGTTCAGCATATGTTCGCAACACGGAATGTACAAACACTCGCCGCGAAACGCAACGAGCAAAAAGCGAAAGGGTCGTGACGACCTCATCGTCACGACCCTTTGCACACTGACCGACTAAAGCACTGCTACCCATCCGACCTCATTAAAACCAATAATCGAGCCGGCCGATCAGATGCGGGGTGTAAAAGTTCGTCGAGCTGATCCGCTTATAGGTAAATCCGCTCTCCACACTGAGCGCCAACTGATCCTTCGGCCGGAATTCGTAGCCGACACCACTCGACGTCGCAAAGCCGAGCTTGGTCGACTTCACGGCACCGAAGGCTGCTTGACCAACGGCGAGTCCACCACCGGCCGAGAGATAGAAGTTGCCGACCGGATACCATTGCGCCTTCGCCAGCGCATCGTAGAAGCTGAAATTCGCCCCTGACTTCCGGGTGTAGAGATAGTTGTTGTCGAGATAGAGGAGCCACTGGTCGTTCACGCCATAGCCGAGCCGTGCCGCAGCGCCACCACCGAAACGATCCGTGGGCCCGATTTCACCACCACCAAGCACACCGGCACCGAGAAAAAACCCCTTATGTGGAGAGGTTTCGGCCGCCTGCGCACTTGACGCTACTCCGACCAGTAAGGCCGCAACCGCCACTGCGATGAGACCAATACGTTTCTTCATACGTGATACCCTCCTGTTGAATGGTTGCAGATGGAAGTAACAAGTGGCCCGCGTGTAACGGATTTTGCGTGGAGAGTCAAACAGAGACTCGCGTGTTCCCACCCTAGACAGTGCCGCGCAATTCTCGTACAACGGCCGCCATGTCAGACGCCCCCTTGCCGCTCCCCCCTGAGCCGTTGCCGACGGCAGAGTCGGAAATGGTCGCGCATCACACGGGTGATGACGCAGCAAGAGTCCGCGCTGGCGCGTGGTGGTCACGTTGGTATCTGCTCCCGTTCTTTCGCCGCATTGCCGTAGAAGGCCATGCGGTCGAAGCCTTGCGGGAGTTGGCCCACAACGGCACCTTGGTCTACCTCTCGACGGAACTCGGCACGATCGAGTGCCAATATTTCTCCTCCCTCTTCCACAACGAACGGCTTCCCCAACCACAGTGGATCAACGAATTGGCGCCGCTCAATCCACGATGGAGCGAACGCCTCCCTCCACTGCCAGCTCCGTGGCGTCGCCGTTTGGCCAATCTCCCCAAATGGCCGCACCGCGCCTCGGCTGACGACCCCGCGCAGGCCATTCGTAGCGGCCACGTGCAGTCGCTGCTTCGCGCCGGCCACTCCGCGCTGTTTCGGATTCGCACCACGGCCCTCTACGACGATCTGTTATGGGACGATCCGCAAGAAGATCCGCTGATCCCGCTCGTCGCCGCGCAACAGGAAACCACGACGCCGTTTTGGCTCGTCCCGTTGCACTTCCAATGGGACCGTCGCCCGGAACGGAGCGCCCCGAACCTGGTCGATCTCTTGTTGGGTGAAGGGCATCGGCCGGGGACATTGCGTCAGCTTTATACGATCGCCACGCAATGGTGGCGACGCCCGGTCGCGCTGCTCGGCACGCCGATCAACGTCCAAACCTTTCTCGATTCCCGCGTCGGAGCTTCCGCGCCGGCAGTGGCGCGGGATCTCCGCGCGCACCTGCTTGACCTGATGCGTGGAGAACGGAAAGGACTCACCGGCCCCCCACTCAAGCCGCGCCGCTGGATGTGCGATCAGGCGCTGCAAAGTGAAGAGGTCCAACGCACGCTCTATCCGTTGGCCGCCGAACGTGGGACCTTCGTGGAGGACCTGCAACTGCTGGCCAAGCGCTATGCGCGCGAAATCTCGGCCGACGTCAATTACACCGTGGTTGAAATCATGCGACGCCTGATTCGCTGGGTCCTGTCGCATATGTACGACTCGATCGATTTTTCTCCGGAAGACCTCGCCAGCGTGCGTAAGGCGCTGGAGGCGGGTCCCGTGATTCTCGCGCCGAATCATCGCAGCCACATCGATTACCTCCTCCTCTCCACGCTACTCTATGAAAATAATATCGCGCTCCCCTACGGGGCCGGCGGCATCAATCTCGCCTTCTGGCCGTTTGGCTGGATCGCGCGGCGCTGCGGGGCCTTTTTTTTGCGGCGCACCTTCGAAGGCAACCCGCTCTATCGCGCCGTCTTCGCCGCCTATTTGCGGCTGTTGGTCCGTGAGGGGCATTGTGTCGAATTTTTTATCGAAGGCGGACGATCCCGCACCGGCAAATCGCTCCCAGCGCGAATGGGGATCTTATCGATGCTGGTCGACACCATGCGCGAACAGGTCGTGCCGGAACTCCGCTTTATTCCGATCTCGATCACGTATGACCAAGTCATCGAACAACGGGCCTACCTGACCGAATTACATGGAACGCCGAAACGGAAAGAGAAAGGCTGGGATCTATTGCGGCTCGGCAAATATCTGCGCCGCCGTTACGGACGGATCTATCTCAAGTTTGGCGAGCCGGTCTCGTTCTGGGAGACCGTCGGCACCCCGATCACGGATGGGGTGACCAAACGCGCGGCGACCCAACAACTTGCGATCACTTTAATGCGGGCCATTCACCGTGGTCTGGTCGTCACCCCAGCCGCACTCACGGCCACGGCACTGCTACTCCACCCGGGCAGGGCCGTGGCCGAGACCGAAGTCCTCGACACGAGTGCCCGTCTGCTCGATTATCTCCGCTGGCGAGAAACCCCGACTTCGGAGCTATTAGCACACGATCCGGAGCGCGCTTGTCGCGGGGCCCTCGACCGGTTCACCGACGGTCATCTCATCCAACGCCACGCCGCATTCCCACCGACGTGTTACGCTGTGGAGTCGGGGAAGCGGTTGGAACTCGACTATAGCAAGAACACGAGCCTGCATGCCTTTGTCTCGATTGCCTGCCTGGCGGTCATCCTTCGCGCGGCATTCGCCCGCGGAGAAACCCACCCGACCATCGAGCGGATCGCCGCAGATTTTTCCCAATGCCAACAGCTGTTCCGTTACGAATTTACCTTTGCGACTCGACTCCCGTTACGCGAACACTTGGCGCGCAACGTGGCGTACCTCCAGGAGCGTGGGATCTTGGCCGATTGCCCGCACGATGAGACGGTGCAAGTCACCCTGCACACGCACCATCAACTCCGCCTCTTTGCGTTGCTGCTGCGCAATTATTTCGAGGCCTACAAGACCGCGCTGCTGACGTGTCATCAGATCCCCAGCGAGGGCATCGAGGAGCGGAGCTTAACCAAGTTGATGCTGAATTACGGACGTCATTTGCTACTGCTCGGCTCCATTCGTTGTCCGGAGGCGATTACGCACAGTAATTTTTCGAACGCGATCCGCACGCTCGCAGATTATGGGATATTGCAGCCTGTGGAGCCTGCGCCGAATCGTCGGGGTAAATGGTGGCGCTTCCAAGCGGATCTCGAGGCGGTCCACACTCTTCAACGAACACTTGAAGAATGGTGTTAAAGTAACCTTGAAGTCGAATCTCTTCTGCAATTGTCCACACTGACAGGCCACACACCATACCAATCCCGCTGCGGCGCATGACCGTCACTTGCTGGATTGAAATAGCTGAAATAGCGATGGAGTTGCTGACTATTGTTTGGGCACTTTTCTCAGAGCCCTGAACGAATACGTCGCGCCGTCACGGCAGACGCATCATCCACAACCTTATCCACAGATAGGCCCGTGGATAAACCGCGTGGTGTCACTTGCGAACGGCGCGGCGCACTGCTGACAGTGCGATGAGGTTCGAAACAGAGGAGGTCGCCTCGTACGACGACACCGGGATAGAGCATCGTACCGACCGATTTGGGGCGACGTGTTTGGTGCATGAAAATGGCCGTAGCGGAATCAGAATCATTCGGCAAGCGGGAATTGGGTGGCTGCGGAATGGTCACGCTTCAGAGACATCCTCGGCGTCGCTTTGTCCATCCTGCGATTGGTCGTGCTGCTGTCCCTGTCTCCCGCCCTCACCATCGTGCTCTCGCGGGGCAGCCCCAACTTGAGGGACGTCCGGGAGCTCCAACGGCAATGGGCGCGGTGAGGCAACCATACTCCGCGTCTGTCCCCAGAGACTGGCCAGGGAACTCCACACACTCTGTAACGGTGTCTCGACGATCGATTCGCGCACCGGTACGCGCGCCGTTTCGCCGCGCCCCGTGGACATGACCGTTGCCGGCACATCCGCCACGAATCCCTGTGCCGTTGGTTGCGCTGCGCCTCCCGCAGATCGCTCGGTGCGCTCGACAGCAACACCTCGCGCTTCCGTCTGCCCCCGCACGTCAGCGTGCACCTCTGTATCGGAGCCGCCTGTCGGGCCCCAGAATGAAGCAACGACGGTGGCCAGATCGTAGGTTCCGCCGGAAGGGGGTCGTGCATCATCCGCTGCCAATCGCGTCGATAACGACGCCAGCAGACGGCTGGGGATGGCATGATCGCGTGATTCGAGTGCGGCCGCAATCGGCTCGCGCCAACCGGGGCTGGTAATCTCATCGTCCTCGCTCAGGATGTCGACACCCTCCCGAGACCGCTCGATGGCACCAGCATCCAGCGTCCCATGCCCGCTGACGGCGTGCGACGACGCGCGGCCGTCCAACTGGGGAAACCGGTCGCTCCCTGTGTCATTCGTAGCAGGCACCGCCACCGATCCGCTACGCGACCGCGCCGCGTCCGTCTCATGTCGTGTGGGGACAGAGGCCTCACTCAACTCCCGAGCCAGTGCCGCCGGCACCAAGGGCCTCGCCCCAAGCGCCGCAATGACAGTCGGAACCACAATTTCAAAGCGCCGTTCCGTCACTAAGCTCACGCCCCCGACCACAAGTTGCAATTGACTGGACGGCGCCGTCGACGACGTCCGTTGTGGTTCAATGGCATGTGGGACCTTGGCCTCATTCCCGGGACGCACGACATACGTAGCAACGGCGGACTCGATCACGTGTCGGGTGACACCGTCGTATTCCGTCTCCGCAACGGTCACGAGCTGCTGCCGCCCCGCGGCATCCGTCTCGCGCCGCTCCACGACCCGCCGAAATACGCCTCGGGCCGGCTGCGCCTCCGTGGTGGGGGTATAAATGTAATGGATTTGCTCGGCGGTTGCGGTGACGGCCTGATACACCCCCTCGGCGACCTGCTCCACCATGATCGGTTCAGTCGACTCGGGATCGAACACCCCCACGACTACTTGTCGGCCGAATTCATCGGTAATGAGAATCAGTTCCGGCTTGAGGCCGGTTGGACCGGCGGACACTGCGGGGGTGGTGGAATTAATCGGGGCCATAAGGGACGAGACTCCTCACAGGGGTTATCGGATGCCACGTCGGCCCAAGTTGCGCACGCCGTTCCCTCGAAGCGGCGCTTCGTTTGGAACCGGCACATGTGCCCGCAAAGCGCTTGGTGGGACAGATCCCCGTTGCCCCTCCGGCGGAGTGAGACAGATCTCCGCTTCACAACGCACCACGCCGGAACACCGCGTATTGCCTGAACCTCCGAGCTGGCATAGCGGCCAGCATCAAGCCCTCACCCTCCGCCTAAGGCGGACTCCTCTCCCTTTGGGGAGAGGGCTGGGCGAGGGGTAGCTGAAGAAGTCAGGCCTATTCAGGCAACTTTTTCTGCGACGTGCCGATAAGGGGGTGGAGACGTGGTTACATGCGCCTGAGGCCCTACATTGCAGTTCTCGCACTGTCCCTGTTGGCCCTGGCCTGCGGCGGCAAAGACTATACGCCTATCTATTTCCCAACGGGTGCGGAGGGGGAAGGCACGGCCGCCCCTGCGATCGCCACACCAGATTCGACCGACACGACGGCGAAGAGTTGCAGCACGCAGTTCACGACCACGCTCTGTGTCACCATTATCGGCGAGCAATTGAGTGTCGGCGGTGCCGGCGAGGACCCGCTGTGCGCCGCAAATATCCCGCCGATCCCATTGGAGATCAGCGCGGGCACCGTCCGCATGCGGGGCGACCTCTTCCCGGACATTATTGTCGAGGGCCATGGGCTCCCGGTCCCGATCACCATTAATGGGCGCGGCTCCACGGATGGGCGGACCAATATTGGCGAGGGCGCCGTCGGCGCCGATGGCAATCTCAGCATCGAAGGCTTTGCCTTCTACGTGACCGCACTCGAACAAGTCGGCCAGATCCCCGATCTCAATCTCACCACCGGCGAGACACCGGCGTTTCCAAAAGTTGAGGCACTTCACGGCCAGCCGGCCACGGCCGATGGGTCGCTCACGTTGGTCGGCGCCACCCGACTCGGCTCGCTGTTTCCTAGCGCCGATGCGTATCTGAAAGGCGCGACCTTGACCGCGACGTTCAGCGGGAAGCTAGACCCGCCACTCAGTGCATGCGGCACCGCACCGAGTCGGCCCATCCATCTCGAGATCACGAAGTTAATCGTTGGTCCGGAGGGCGATGAGGCCGCAATCCCGATTCCGGACGGCAATCGTCTGGAAATTTCCGCAGGCACATTCATTCCAACCGACGTGCGTCAAGTCGGACCGCGCTTTGAGGCGGCCGCAAAGTTTCGACTCGTGAACCTGAGTGACACACCGCTCGCGATCAAAATCCCGCCGCGCATTGGCCCATTTTTCCTCAGCTCCGCTTCCCCGCTGAATCGCACGCTTCCCGTCAAGGGGACGATGACGTTGACGGTGATCTTTCGTCCCGATCCGAAGAAAGAACCAGGCCTCCAGACCGAGACGGTGCAGATCGGCGGCGATCCGTTCACCCTCACTGCCACGGCGCTCGCCACGGCCGGCCGTGTCGGGATCTCGATCGTCAACAGCGATGGCCAGTTGGAACGCGAGCGGGTCGATCAAGTCGTGGTCGGCGAACTGGCGGTCCCGGCCAGCCCGGAACGGGCCTATTTCGCCTGTCAGACCGTGTTATGCGGCGGCATCCCGCTCCCCACTCAATGCCAGGCCTGCACTAGCGATCCACAGCAGTGTCAATTGCTGACGATCGGGGAGCGCGGCGAGGCGTTGACCGAGGTTGACGCCGCGTGCCAACCGGTCCACCCGCATGCCCATGAACGACTCAGTGTCGATTTCAGCGGCACGCAAGCGGAGACCACGCCAGCCATTCGCATCCTCACATTACGCAACGACGGCCCCAATCCGTTGACCATCCGCTCACTGCGACTGCGCGAAGTGGGCGGCAGCGCGTCGAGTCGACAATTTTTGTTCCGCGCGGAGACGCTGTACGTCAGCGACGACTTCAACAAGATTCGCAACCTGGTCACGGCCA
Organism: Deltaproteobacteria bacterium; assembly: GCA_016210045.1. Lineage (NCBI taxonomy): Bacteria > Pseudomonadati > Myxococcota > Myxococcia > Deltaproteobacteria bacterium. The sequence goes on from JACQUX010000011.1 coordinate 85,665, forward strand.
CGGCGGGGAGTGCGCCCTCGACAACCGCCGTCACCAAATTTCCGTTGACCCTCCCCCCCTACGATCCGCCGCTGCTCCACACCCAAGCGTATTTTGTCATCGCGTACCATCCGAACGACTTGGCCGGCAGCGACGGCCGCGTGGCCGGCGTCGGCGCCGCAGTGACTGATCGCGCGGTTCTCGAACTTGAAGCGGAGGACGGCACGATCACGACGCTGCAACTGAGTGGATTGACGACCATCAAGGATGTCCCGCCGCTGCAAGTCTATTTCGCGACCGGCAATGGGCTGAAAGAACGGAGCGACGGGAGCACGTTTGCGTTTCAAGGAATCACCCGCGCGACCACGGACCTCGCGGTCCCGGTGTTGATCCGCGTCGGAGAGAGTGCGCCACGACCCGTCCGCGTCACCGGCGTCCGCGTGACCGGCGCCGACGCCGCGCACTTTGAATGGCTCGACTCGACCACGACGATCGCCGCCAAACCGGCGGGCGCACGCTGCACGTTGCCGTTGTTCGGACCCGACGGCGGCATCATCGGCATCAACGCCGATCCCCGCCCCGTGAGCCTGGCGCCGAGCGGTTACGATCTGACGCCCGGCGCAACGCCGCTGGAGACGATGCCGCTGTTCGGTTGTCTCAACTTTCACGTCGAGCTGAACTCGACGACAACGCCGCAACGCCAATTCCGCGGCGCGTTGACGATTCAAGCCGAGGCGTTAGGCCCGGATCGAAAACCGCTGCGCAATCCGGACGGCTCGATCAAACAATCGACGTTTACGATCCCATTGCTGGCGGTGATCGAACCGCGCCAAGGCCCGGCGGTGCTGCGCATCACACAGACGATGTCGACGTTGCTGAACCCGCAATTCCCGACCGTGGCTGCGGCCATTCCAATGAACGAACTCCAGGCCCGGATTGCCGAAGGCGAGGCCAGCCAGGAGGATCAATTCCTGATCCTCGGGGCGTTTTTGCTCGATCCGTTCGACCAACAAGACCTCAAGAGCGAAGAGGGCGCGATCGTCAGCACGCCTGGGGACGGCGTCACGGCCGTGTTCCGCCGCATCGATACCCATCCGACCAGCGACACCTACGACGATCCGGCGTTGCGCGATTACACGGCCTTTGCCCACGACGGGACGCGGCCAGCGGGATCGCGCGGCGTCTTCTGGGATTATCCGAATGTCCCGCCCGACTTCCGCGCCAATAGCCTGAAGATTTTTACCGAGACGCTCTCCAATCCAGGACCGTTGGCCCCGGAGGAGAAGAAACCGCATCAGCCGTCCCGCTGCGAAAGCGTGGATCCGTGCAGTCCTGAAGGACAACGCAAATATGGCACCGGCCCGACGGAGCCGGGCAAGAAAGGGGTCTGCGCGTTCTTCAACATCACCGCTGGGACATACCAAAGTCCCGCGTTTCACACCGCCGACGAGATGCCGGGCGGCACGTATCAAGACCTGTGCGCCACGAAGGGGCAAAAACAAGCACTGCTGGACATCCCCGGCTCCTACACCCTCGACGGCCAATTCGACTTTACGTTGGGGCTGCGCTTCTGGGGACCCAATTACTTTCACAATCCTGCGGGACCGCTCGGGCCGAAGCCGCCACTCGACCAGATCTTTCATTTGACCTTTACGACGCGACCGCTGCTTCCACCAACCGAAACGCCGGGCCTGAATGTGATCCCCGACCCGCGCGTGAACGCCGCGAAGCAGGAACACAAAATCAATCTGACCGATCCGAATCTCGAAACCCCGGCGATCTGCGCACGCAACACCAATAACGACTCCATCCAGGGGGAACGCTACAGCACGTGGCGATATATCGCCCCGCTGCTCTCCAAAGATCCCGAAGGATTGATTCCCGCCGGATGCCCGGAGACCGGCAATACGTTCACCGGCGGCTCTGCCTATCTGCATGGTCGGCCGCTCGATCATGAGACCGGGATTTTCACCGTCGTCGGCGTCTCCAAGTTCGGCACCAGCGAGGACCTGACCTTTGCGTTCAAAGACGTCGTCATCTTCATCGTGTTGAACGGATGGCTCTGTGATCCGGCGGGATCGCCCGACCAGTTAGAAGGCGAACACTGCTTCGATCTGCAACTCAACGAACGCGACGCCGCGTCGCAGATCTCGATCGTGACGGGGGCGCCCCATGGGTGATGAATCACGCGATACGCGGGTGTGGGGCAGCTTCAATCTGCAATGCGGCTACGGCTTTGGCCTCCCGGTGGCCACGTCCATTACCGAAGGCGGGACGCTGCATCGCGTGGAATGCCTGTTCCTCGATCGAAAATATAAGCAGACTTTCGGCTTCGGACTCGGCGGCGCATTCATCCATGGCGAGACCCAAGGCAAGTTGTTGCCGGTGGTGGGCGTGGACGGCACGTCGACCGACAACACGACCAACGGTGTACTTTTTTCCGTCGTCAAAATGGACCGCCACCGCTCGGACGGCAAATCGATCGTCAGTTGGTGGAGCGCGGACACGTACGGAGTCGGGATCGGCGGGCTGACGGCGACCACGCCGGGCCGTCGCCTCAACGATGGGACGACGGTGCCGGAGCGGAGCGAGGATTTTACGACGCTCGACTTCGTCGATACGCAGCGCGGGGGACTCGAGATCCGCTTGGGCAAAAACTTTGCACTGGCCCCGTTCGTTGGCCTCTCCAACGGGCTGCATCACGCCTTCATGAGCGACACGGAGGTCGAAGACTGGCCTTATGCAGTCCGCGACATCACACTGATGGTCGGAGCCGATCTCGTGATTGGCGGCGACAGCTTCGCGCCAGATAAGGCCAATACGGCGGGAGCCGAAGAGATCGCCTACGTACTGATCGGCCAATATCTGTTAGAGATCCCGAAAGCCTATTTGAATCAGCGCGACTTGATGGAACCGATCGCCCAAACCGCGGCATTGAATACAATGGCGAAAGGTCCCGGAGACGGCCCGATGGCGCCGTATACCGAAGACCTCTCGGTGATTTCGGTGGCGCTGCCGATCTTGAGCGCGATGGGCGCCAACCAGAAACTCGCCGCGCTCCACCGCTTTCCTGAAGCGTGGCGACCGTTCCCGATGGCGCTGGAGGGCGGGCGCGCGATCCTGTTCGGAGCGCTCGGCTGTTTCGACGACACCCCGGGGAAAGAAGGCTACTGCGCAGAAGGCTTGAATTCCGCAGGTCGAGTCGGATCGATGCTGCTGATCCATTTCGAGGCCCCGAAATATGCGTTGCCGATCTATCGATCCGCACTCGGCGCGGTATTGGCGGTCGCGGGGATGCTCACCAAGAAGCCGGCACTCGTGAGCAGCGGATTCAGCACCTTCACCGAATCGGCATGGGATCCGGTCCCGCACGAGGACCCCGACATCGATTCGGACCGACTCGTCGCCTCCACGACAGTGACCTATGCCCCATACGCCCATTTCGACGACGGCGATCGCACTGCCGGCCGCGCGGTGATCCGCAAACGGACCCAACTCGGGCACGGGATGGTCAAGGCGGAGACGGCCGTGGCCGTGGCGGCGCCGCAACTCCGCGTCGATAGCCTGCTGCGGCGCGCCGGTGTCGGCGACGAGGGTCTGCCCGATAACGACGCGCCCGGGACGATCCGTTCCGAGGTCGGAGTCGGCGTCGATGTTCCGCTCGGCGGCGGCGTCAATTTGCATCTCGGGGCCGGCGCTCATTTACTCGCGAAGGCACAAGGCACTGCGACCCACGCCGGTGGCGGCGTACAAGGCGATGTCGCGCTCGAGATCCGCCTTGGCAAAGACAGCAATTTGAACCTTTCACTCGGCTGCCAAGTCGTGAAGAGTTGGACCGACGACCACAACGAATTGGAAATCGCCCCGGCCATTGGGTTCAAATTTTCGCGGTGAGTCGCGTGAGCAAGGTGACGATGATAGCTTGTACGGCAGGGGATTTGACATCGCGGTAAAAATTATTTCCTAACGATGAATATTCCGTACTGGGCACGCAATGCCGATAGAGGACCGTGGGCAAATCCCATTGACCTTTTTTCCCCTGATAATTTTCATATCGCTTTGCCTGAAGATCGGCCGCCGATAACTGCAACGCATCGTTCAATGCGGCGATGAGATTCATTCGCTGCCTCTCGCCCTCATATTGCAATTCGGCATGTTCCAAATACCGTGCAACAGGGTTCTGCATCGCGTCCTTGCTGCCGGCCACGGCGGCCGTACCATGAGGGGCATCTCGTGTGACGGAGCAGACATACGCCGTGAGGCCCACGCCGATGACGAGCAGTGGAAGCATGGTCCGCTGACCAAGTCGAATGGCTTTGTGGAGCAACGAAAGCATAGCGTTCTACACCTCCGACGGATCGACGGTTGCGAGGCCAGCATCGGCGGCGGCATTCAACAATTTCCGATCGGACGCGGCGAAACGAGGCGCAATGCCACGCTCCACCAGCAATAACGCGGACGCCAAATGAATCGCATCGGCACCCCGCAGTGGATGGACGTGAAAGAGACTCGGCAGCTTACGGCACACGTCGTCGTTCAATGCGACGACGTGTATGCGCCGCCAATCCTCCTCGAAGGCCACTACCGCCCGTTGGAGCTGAACGCGCGAGATCTGGCCGCTCCGTTGGAGACGCGTGAGGGCTGAATACATCTCCGCATACGCGAGTGAGGCGGTCATCAATGGGAACTCACGCGCAAACCATCGGTCGATCTCCGCAGAACCCGCCTCCTGGACATAGCGTTTCACAAGGACACTGCTGTCGCAATAATGGGGCGTCACCAGGTCTCCCGTTCCTCGGCGATCAACTCCGCCGCGCCCGAACGAAGGCCACGAATCTTCGCATGCCGTCGCACCGCCCCCTGCTTGACTGGGCGTCGCAGCAACGCCTCGGCCTCCAATATGAGCAGTCGCTCTTCCAGCGAGGCGGCCTCGGCCCCGCCCTGTTCCCCGATGGGAACCAGCTTAGCTACTGGCTCGCCACGGTCCGTGACGAGAAACCGCCCTCCCGCCCGCACACGACGCAGATAGGCACTGAGGGAATTTTTTAAAACAGCTATATTGACCTCTTTCATATATGGCTATAATAGCTATGATCTGATTCGCTTGTCAACGATCTTCGCGCCGCTTGACTCCGACTCTCCGCCGTGCTCCTAGCCGATCATGTTCCTCCGCGCTGCGTGGGTGTTGCCAATCGATCAGCCGCCGATCCGCGATGGATGGGTGGAGATCGTCGCGGGACAGATCCGTTCGGTGGGGCCGACGGTGCCGCACGTGCGCACGGCTGACGTCGTGGAACTCCCCGCGCATCTGCTGCTCCCCGGTCTCGTGAATGCGCATACCCATCTCGACCTCGCCGGCGTCACGACACCCTGTTCCGCACACCAGGGATTTGTGCCGTGGTTGGACACGGTCGTGGCCTACCGCCGCGCGGCCTCGACGGCCGACCTGCAACACGGGCTGCGGCGCGCCGTGCGGGAACTGCTCGCGGGCGGCGTGACGTGTGTCGGCGACTATATCGGCGACGCGCGTTGGTTTTCACTTTTGGCGACCACACCATTCAAGGGCACCGCATGGTTGGAAGTGATCGGCTGCACGCCGGAACGGATAACTGAGCACCGTCAAGCAATGAACGCCGCGCTGCAACGGTGCGCCGCTTTTTCCGCGCAGTGGCCACACGGCTTCACGCCCCACGCCCCATACAGCGTCCATCGGGATGCACTGCACGCGTTGCTGGCAAAGCGTGCGTCGTCCGTCCCGCTCGCGATCCATTGCGCGGAATCTCCGGAGGAGTGGGAGTTTTTCACTACCGCTTCCGGACCGCTGTGGACGCGGATGACGCAGCTTGGCTGGCGCGGCACACCGGACGCGCATTCGCCGCTGCACTACCTCGACAGCGTCGGGCCATTGCCGCCACGCACTTGCCTCATTCATGGCAACTATCTCCATGCGGACGACATCGCGTTGTTGCAACAACGGCGCTGCACCGTAATTCATTGTCCGCCGAGCCACGCCCATTTCGGTTTCAGATGTTTCCCGCTGGAAGCGCTGATGGCCGCCAACATTCCAATCGCGCTCGGCACCGACAGCCACGCCAGCGCGTCGACGATCGGGATGTTGGCGGCGCTCCGGCAAGTGCAGCAGACCTACCCCGCTCTCGCGACGGCCCAGCTGGTCCGGATGGCGACACGCGGCGGGGCCGAGGCGCTCGGCTTAGAAAAGCGCTGCGGCAGTCTATCGCCCGGCATGGCCGCCGATCTGGCGGCCGTACGGCTGCTCGATCCGACGGCCGATCCGTATCAGAACGTCTTATTGAATGACACGGCGGATCGTGTATGGATCGACGGCGAGGAACAGCATGCCGCATCGGACACTCCGTGACTTTGTGACCACGCTCGAAACGCGAGGCGCCCTCGTGCGCATTCGCGAGCGCGTGGATCCACGGCTCGAGATCACCGCCATCGCCGACCGCGTAATGAAGTCGCCTGGCGGCGGACCGGCCTTGCTGTTCGAAAATGTCGTCGGCTCCCGCTTTCCGGTGTTGATCAATGCGCTCGGCTCCGCACAACGCATGGCGTGGGCCCTTGGGGGCGAGCGCCTCGAAGACATCGCGGCCGAGATCGACGCCCTCGTCAAGACCACGCCGCCGGCGTCGTGGATCGAGAAGTTGCAGATGCTGCCGAAGTTGGCGCGCTTCGGATCGTATCTCCCGAAATCGGTCCGCGCGGGCGCATGTCAGGATGTCGCGATCGATCCGCCCGACTTGACCCAACTCCCAGTGCTCACCTGTTGGCCGCTCGATGCGGGACCATTCATCACGTTCGGCAGCGTCATCACTCGCGACCCCGTCTCGGGATTGCGCAATGTCGGACTGTATCGGATGCAAGTGTATGACGCCCAAACCACTGGGATGCACTGGCAAATCCACAAGGTCGGGGCGCGGCATTATCAATATTACCAAGCGCGCGGCGAACGGATGCCGGTCGCGGTCTGCATCGGCGGCGATCCAATCCTGACCTGGTGCGCGTGTGCGCCGCTGCCCGACGGACTCGATGAATTCATGATCGCCGGGCTGCTGCGAAAACGTGCGGTGGAATTGGTCCCATGCCGCACCATTCCACTCGAAGTGCCCGCAGAGGCCGATTTTGTCATTGAGGGCTACGTCGACCCGCAGGAACCGTTACGCGTCGAAGGCCCGTTCGGCGATCACACCGGCTACTATTCGCCGGCCGAACCGTATCCGACCTTTCACGTCACCGCGCTGACCCATCGTCGCGATCCGATCTATTTCACCACGATCGTCGGCCGTCCGCCGATGGAAGACGGCTATATGGGCCAAGCGGTCGAACGATTGTCGCTCCCGCTGCTGCGCATGACCTTCCCGGAAATCGTCGACATCCATTTGCCGATCGCCGCATGCTTTCATAATTTAGTGATCGTCGCGCTGCGGAAACAATATCCGGGCCATGCGCAGAAAATTATGCACGCGTTGTGGGGCACCGGCCAATTGATGTTTTCGAAGACGATCATCGTCGTCGATCACGACGTGAACGTGCAAGATGTCGGCGAAGTGGTGTGGCGCGTCAGCAATAATATCGACCCCCGCCGCGATGTCGTGTTCGCCGACGGCCCAGTCGACGCGCTCGATCACTCGGCGCCGCAGCCGCTGATCGGCTCCAAGATGGGGATTGACGGGACACGCAAAAGTCGCGAAGAGGGGCATCCGCGGGAGTGGCCGCCCGATATTGTGATGGACGCGGCCACGAAGCAGCGCGTGGATGCGATCTGGGAACGATTGGGGATTCGCTAATGCCGGACCTGCAACAACTCTTTACCAACATCGCGCCGACCTACGACAAGCTGAACCGATGGCTCAGTTTCTCGCGAGATCGGCGCTGGCGCACCCACGCGATCGGCGCCATCACGCCGCGGCTCTCGTTCCGCGTCCTCGATCTCTGCGCCGGCACGCTCGACATGAGCGTCGCGATGCTGCGCCGTTTCCCTCAAGCCACGATCACGTGCGTCGATTTCTCAGCAAAGATGTTAGAACTCGGGATGCGTAAGGTTCCGCATGTGTTTCAGCGCCAAGTGGAAACACGCTGCGAAGACGCGATGCGCTTCGCCTTCCCCGATCATTCATTTGATGTCGTGCTCTGCGCGTTCGGGATGCGCAACCTCCCGGATCAAGTGCGCGCACTGCAACAGATCCGGCGCGTGCTGGAACCGAACGGCGAACTCGTCATCCTCGAATTCTTTCAGCCGACGACCACGGCCGCTCGATGGTTTGGTCGCACCTATGGCCGTTACATCATCCCGCTGTTGGGTGGCTTGCTCTCGAAGCAACGCCCGGCCTATGAGTATTTGCGCGACTCGACAGCCGCGTTTTATCCGCTCTCCGCGTACCGCGCACTGCTACGACAACATGGCTTTCACGTGCGCGTCGCGGAGGAGTTGTCGGGCGGCGTGGCCTCGCTAATCGTCGCGGAACCGAATGGGTGACTAGTGGCTGGTGACTGGGGAACGGACCACGAGTCACCCTTCCGAGGAGGCGACATGCACAGCACAACTTTCAAAACACAGCGTGCGAACGGAGAAAAAAAGATCGTCGTGTGCCTCAGTGGCGCGAGTGGGGCGATCTATGCAAAGCAGCTGCTGGATGTCTTAGTCCCATCGCCGCACCGTGTCGCCATTGTCGCCAGCGAGCACGCCAAACAAATTTGGGTCGATGAAGTCGGCGGCTGCCTCGAACAGTATGACTGCCCGCTCTACGCCGTGCATGACTTCACGGCGCCGTTCGCCAGCGGCTCTAATGTCTGGGACGCGTGCGTGATCGTCCCGTGCAGCATGGGAATGTTGGGACGGATTGCGCATGGCATGGCCGAAGACTTGATCGCTCGCTGCGGCGACGTCTTTTTAAAAGAACGGCGGCCATTGCTCCTGGTCCCGCGCGAAACGCCATTCACGTTGATTCACCTCGACAACATGCGCGCGCTAACACTGGCCGGCGCGACGATCCTTCCCGCGTCGCCGTCGTTCTATGGCCGCCCGCGCAGCATTGAAGAGGCCGTAGACACAGTCGTCGCGCGGATCGTGGACCATCTCGGCATCGCATACCAACCACGGACGAAGCGGTGGGGGGCCGAGAGGTAAGGCAAAATGCAAAGTGCAAAATACAAAGTGCAAAATGCCGGAGGGGGTCGAAGTACGGCGCGCCTGCGCGACACCTTAGAGCTGATCAAGTTTTCGCACACCATCTTTGCGTTGCCGTTCGCGCTCGGTGCGATGTGGGTCGCTGCGCACGGCTGGCCGGGATGGCGCACCGGCGCATTGATCATCGCCGCGATGATCACGGCCCGCGCTACGGCGATGGCCGTCAATCGACTCGCCGATCGGCATTTCGACGCGCGCAATCCCCGCACGCGCGACCGCCCGCTACCGGCGGGACGGCTCTCTCCACGCTACGTGATCACTTTCACCGTCATCATGCTCCTCGGCTTTCTACTCTGCACCGCGGCGCTGAATCGACTCGCACTGCAACTCGCCCCAGTCGCACTCTTGGTGTTGTGCGGCTATTCATTCATGAAGCGGGTCACCCCCTGGTCCCATCTGGTCCTCGGGGCGTCCCTCGGACTGGCCGCCCCGGCGGCAGAAGTCGCGGTCCGCGCCGCGATCAGCGCCCCGTTTGTGCTGCTTGGGTTAGCGATCTGTGGTTGGGTCGCCGGGTTCGACATCATTTATGCCACACTCGATGTCGACTTCGATCGCGCCCACGGCCTCCACTCCGTCCCGGCTCGATTCGGCGTCGCCACCGCCCTCTGGATCGCGCGCGGCCTGCATATCGCCGCAGCCGTCGGTTTTTTCGCATTCGGCCGGCTGGCTCAACTCGGCACGCCGTATTTCATCGCCACCACGCTCATGGCGCTGGCGTTACTCATCGAACAATCGCTCGTGCGCGCCCATGATCTCTCCCGCGTCAACACCACGTTCTTCACTGCGAACGGATGGGTCAGCATGCTGTTTTTTTGCGGCACGCTAGGGGGCACCCGGTGACGGCGTTTCTAGGACCACCCAATCGGCGGCATTATTGTCCGTATCCGCGCCATCCGCGCGGCGGCTGATGCTTTGGCCGGCGGGGGCGTCGGGACCTGGAAGCCCTTCGTACAACAACAATGCATCGACATCGCGCAACGGGAGCGGATTCCCGTAGCCGATCGCATCCAGCAGTGTGCCATCCGGTGCCAGCAGTTGCACGGCATCGGGCCCGTTTTGTGCGTCGAAATTATCCACTAAATCGGCGCTCGGCAGATGCGTGACGTGCGGATCGCCAGTCACCCCGTCCGCGATGACAAACAGACCGTCGGCCGGCATGGTGAGCCCTGCCGGGATCTGGATGCTCTCCGTCGGCTTGCCGCCATCGCCGTTAATAAACCGCACGACATAGCCGCCCAGGTCCGCGCCCGGTGTCCCGCGAAGTTCCACAAAACAATCCCCATTCGTGTCGCTCCCGGGGATATCGTAGAGGATCTCATTCAAGACCAGCACTGTGGGTTGCTCCGCCGTCCCGGGTCCACTGCCCGTTGTCCCCGGAGCTGAGACGGCAGCGACAGGATCGTCGGCGGTGCCGACTGTACCGAAGGCATCGGCTGCCGTCGGTGCGGCAGGCGACAGCGCGGTGTCCGGCGGAATCAACGGGTCCGGCGCCGATTCTACACCGTACCGCAACACCAACGCACCGGCGCCGCCACCCGGGACGGACGCAAACGGAAGTCCGGTGATAGAACGAATCGCGTCTGTCACCACGAGCGCAACGGTCGCCGTGTGGAGCGGCACCGTTGGGGCAACCGTGACGGCCTGCATATCGGCACTCAACTGAATTTCCGTGGGGAGAGGCGCGTAGTCACCGGCCGCTAACTTTTCCACGATCGCCGCCGTCGACTCCGCCGGGTCCACATCGGGCACGACGACCAGCGATTCACTACCGACACTCGCCGGATGGAGTGGCTGCGAAAACGTCAACTCAAAACGTGGCGTGGCTGGCAACGAGATCTCTTCCAGCGGTTGCACTGCAACCAAGATCGGCTGCTGGCTCGCCAACGCCGGGGGCGGCTGCGGCAGCCCCGCTCCGCATCCCATCAAGTGACCGCTCAACAACAGCAGACCACTTACCATCCACTGGATATTCATCGCTGCTCCCCGATCTGCGCCGCAAACCAGCCACCGGTCAGCGCATCGAGTTCGGCGGCAAACAAATCGACGTGCGCGGAGGCGGATCGGGTCGCAGCGGCCGGCAGTGCACCACCAGCGCCCGCAACGATCAATGCCCGGCATTGTCGATACAGAAAATACAGACGATTCACTTCTTGTAACAACGCGCGCGCTTCGCGCCGCCGTTCGCGCGCCTCGCGGCTGATCAACAATGCATCGCCGTTAAACACCAACTCCGGCAGCGACCAGAGGGCGCGCACATCGAGCTGCCAATTGCGATCGCCTTGTTGGGTAAAATTACTCGATCGGGGCCCGACGACCACGCCCCCGCCACTCACCGAGACCTCGTCACTGAGACGCAGATCAACGGTGTCATTCAGATTGCGGCGCACCCCGAGTTGCAACCGCGGGAGTGCGGCCGCCCGCCGCGCGCGACGCGCCCACTCCAGCGGTTCATCGAGTCGTAAGCCGGCATGGCGCAATGCGGCCGCGTGGACCGCTCCAATTGGCGGAAGACCCTGCTGCACCGCCAACCAAACACGCGCGGGGATCCGCTCCAACAACGATGGCGGAATAGTGACAGCCCCACGCGCCGCAGCCCACGCTGCACTCGGGAATATCGACAACTGGCAGAACAGCATCAACGCAGCGAACCACTTCATGACCGACTATCATTGCAAGTCACATTCCAAGCTGCCAACCTCGACGTTCCACCACTTTTTCCAAATAAAGTGTCTGACGGCGTTCGATTTTCGAGCAGGGGTGTTCGACTTTCGAACGGCGCATGGCGATCGCGTCGCTGGCCGCACGACGCGAGACGTCTGCGACGCATGTGGCACTCATTCTGCATCGCACATCGTCTATGCGTCGTCTGATCCTCAGCAGCTGCTTTTTTCTCGCGACCTGCGGACCTGCCATGGACGTGCTGCCTGAGGCCGAGGCCGCGACCGCGCCACTGCGCGGATTTTGCGGCACGCCCGACCGGCCGAACCCCGAACCGATGCTCAAGATTACCGCCCTCCCCGTCGGCCAAGGCGACGCGACCCTCATTGAAACCCCGGACGGCTCAACCATCTTGATCGATGGCGGTCCCCCCGGATCCGCCGCCACCGCGCTTCGCCCCGCGCTCCAACAGCTGGGACGCGAAACACCCACGATGAGCCTGGCCACACACTTCGACTTGGACCATATCGGCGGGCTCACGGAACTGCTGCTCGGACCCGACGCCGTACCCGACACGCCCGACGACCTCGACCCGCCACGCGGCTGCTGGGACCGCGGCGGTCCACCACCCGACCCGCTCCCGTTACTCCGCAGCTACCTCCAGACGCGACCGCATTGCGCCCGCACTGCCAGCGCCGGCGACACGGTCCGCTTCGGCGCCGTACACATCACCGTCCTCGCCGCCAACGGCCACTTCGCCGATGGCACCGTCGTGTCACTCCATCCGGACGATGAAAACGCCCACAGCCTGGCCCTGCTCGTCACCTACCGCGACTTTCGCTATTTGACACTCGGCGACCTCCCCGGCGGCGGCGGCGTCCCACCCTATCAAACCATCGACTTGGAATCGCACCTTAGTACGTTGGCCGGAGACATCGATGTACTGCACGTCAGCCATCACGGCAGCCGCACCGCCACCAGCGCCGCGCTGCTCGCCGCAACGCATCCCGAATACGCGATCATTTCCGTCGGCGCCTCCAACGACTTTGGCCACCCCCACCGCGAGGTGCTCGACCGCCTCGCCACGGCGGGCGTCGACACCCGCACGACCATCAACGGACCGGTCGTGATTCGCACCGACGGGCGATACCACTTCTTTTTCGGCAGTGAATTGCCAGCATTCGACACGACGCAAAATGCTGTTTCCCCGCGTCCGATTTTGTGTCAAAGCGCGGCGGATCCAACAGGGTAAGTTTGAACCGCCATGGACGAGCAAAAAAATCCGACAGCCCGCACGCTGCACAGCGGCCAGTACTTGCGGCTCTGTCGCGAAGGGCATTGGGAATATGTCGAACGCCACACCTGCCGCGGCGCCGTGATGATCCTCCCGCTCACCGCAGCGAACGAAGTGATACTGGTCGAGCAATATCGCGTCCCGCTCCACGCATCGGTGATCGAATGGCCGGCCGGCTTAGTCGGCGATCTGGAATCACATCGGCAGGAAGCTTCCGCTGTTTGCGCGCAACGCGAACTGCTGGAAGAAACCGGATATCACGCGGCACGACTGGAGCCGGTCTTCCAAGGCCCGGTCTCCGCCGGATTGTCCTCCGAACAGATCGAAATATTTGTTGCGCTCGACTTGACCCAAATCCATGCCGGCGGTGGAGAACCGGGCGAAGGGATCACAGTCCATCGCGTCCCGCTCGCCACAATCGATAACTGGCTTGCGACACAAGCCGCCACCGGCAAACTCATCGACGTCAAACTCGCTGCGGGATTGTATTGGCTAGGACATGTTTGCAATATTGATTAAGGAGTGCGGGGCCTGGGGCGCATTCCACATTCCAGTAGTCAGTGCTCGTTCCGAGGGCCGGGCGGAGACGCCAGGGGTCCCCAGGGTACGCTATCGCGGCCGCATCGAGCGGCCGCGCGCTCGCCCTCGCCGTTTTCGTCATTAGATAACGCAAGGAGAAAACGACTCCGGGAGCCCCTGGAGACCCCTGGCGCCTCCGCCCGGCGAGAGCACAGGCCGTCTCCGTAATTGTTCATCAAATGTTCACACACGCGCTATGCCAAACATCCAGATTGAAACGCGGTCCCGGGCGGGGCGCGAGGGGGGCCTGCGGGCGAGTCTGAGCGAGGGAGCGCTATGGTGTTGAAGCTCGACCGAGCGAGGGTGCGTCGTGGCAAACGACGTCCTGTGGACGTCGGCAAACACGATGCACGGATGAAAGCCGCGCACCGAGCTTGCTGAGTGAGCCGAGCGCCGTAACGCGAGGCGAACGGCCCGCAGGCCCCCCTCGCGCCCCGCCCGGAAAATGGACACGAAAAGCGATTTTGCAAACACGCCTTAGCGCGTTATTCCCGATAACCAACGAACGGGAGCGAACGGTAGAGACCCTCCGAATCGAGGCCGTAGCCCAACACGTATTTATTGGGAATGGTAAACCCGCAGTAATCGATCAGGCCGCGCACTTCTGGATACAATTCCTTGTACAGCAAGCTTGCCACGCGCAACCGACTGGGGCGTTTCGCTTGCAAATGTTTCAACAAGTAGCGCAACGTCCGCCCGGTATCGACGATGTCTTCTACGAGCAACACGTCTTGGTCGGCGATCGGCTGCGTAAGATCCAGATCCAAGCGCACTACGCCGGTGGAGCGGTCATGGTCATAACTGGACACGCGGAGGAAGTCGCATCGGACGGGCTTGCGGAAGGCACGCACTAAGTCGGCCATAAAAATAAAGGCCCCCTTCAGGACCCCGATCACGACGAATTCCCCTCCGGCGTAATCGTCTTCGATTTCTCGGGCCAGCGTTTTAATCCGCGCGGCCAGCTGATCTGCGGGGATGAGGGGCTGGATGTCATGGGATGGGCGTTTCATCGTCATGTAGCTTGCGTAAAAGATCATGCCGGGTATAGCAAGCGAGAATTTGCGTGATGAAACGGATTCGTTCCTACAACGCTTCGTTGTTTCTTGTCGGCCTGCTGCTCTTGAGCTGTCGCACTGTGTCGGCCGCGACACTCGCCACAGCTATCACTCGCTATGGCCCAGCGGCCGAGGCCAGACTGACTCCGCATTTCCAAGCGACAGACATCCCCTACCCGCCCCGACAATTGCGCTTCCTGACCATCAAGGCGGAAAAGGCACTCGAAGTGTGGGCCGGCGCGGGGCAACATTGGCGCTTGATCAAACGCTACCCAATCTTGGCCGCCAGCGGCACGCTCGGGCCGAAGCTGCGCGAGGGCGACGCGCAAGTCCCGGAAGGACTGTACCGCATCGTCGCACTGAATCCGAACAGTGCGTTTCACCTCTCGATGCAACTCAACTACCCCAACGCCTTCGACCGCTTGCAGGCGCAGCGTGAAGGCCGGACGCATCCGGGCAGCGACATTTTCATCCACGGCGGCGCCGCATCGATCGGCTGTCTCGCCATCGGCGACTCAGCGATCGAAGAACTTTTCACGCTCGTGCACCGCACCGGCCTCAGCCATGTAGAGGTCATCATCACTCCGACCGATCCGCGCCGCGCCCCGCTCCGACCTCCGCCCCACTCGCCCGCTTGGGTCACGGCCCTGTACGATCAACTCACGGCGGCGATACGCGGCTGGCAGTAAAGTAGGGTTTAACGATCAGGTACGGCGTTTCGAGAAAAAAATGTTGCATCCAAGCCTCAGATGGATAGAAGGCGCCCAGTGTGAAATCGGGTCGTTAGCTCAGCTGGTAGAGCAGCTGACTCTTAATCAGCGGGTCGCAGGTTCGATCCCTGCACGACCCACCTGCACAACGCCTGGCTCGAAAGAGCTGGGCGTTGTCATTTGAAAGGAGTTTCCATGCACCGCGTGCCATTCGCCATATTACTCGTTGCTGGCATGACGTGGGCCGGCCCTACGTGGGCCAAGTCCACGCAATGTCGTTTGCAATTCGACCTGCATTCTTGGTCCGTGCTGTACAAGTCCGGCAAAGGGACCGGAGCCATCACGTGCGACAACGGACAGCGCGCGAACGTGAAAATTCGGGCCCATGGCGGCGGCGTCAGTTTCGGCAAGTCCAATATCGAAGACGGGCACGGCACGTTCTCCCGCGTCGAGGCAATCACCGCACTGTATGGCAGTTACGCCTCGTCCGAGGCCCACGCCGGCGCGGCCAAGTCGGCCGGTGCGCACGCGATGTGGAACGGCGACGTCTCGCTGACCCTCTCCGGCAAAGGGAAGGGATGGGATCTCGGCTTCGCGTTCGGGAGTTTCAAGATCTCGCCGCGGTAATCAGATGGGAACGAAGCAAGCCCCTGGTTGACACGTCCGGCACTGCTTGTTAGAGCGCGGCGGCGTTAAATTCGTGCGATCAGCATCAGGCACAGGACCTTCGGCGAGGCGCTAGCTCAGCTGGTAGAGCATCGCCCTTTTAAGGCGTGGGTCCCGGGTTCGAGCCCCGGGCGCCTCACCGAGGGTCTTTTGCCATGCCATTTCAGAACTTCCGCGTGCGCCCATATTCCCGCAGAAACAATCCACTCCGCGCCAACGGGCTTTGGTGAGTCGTGCGCGTCTCATCATTGATTCGATGTTCGTCGGCACATTTCAGACACAGCCACTTCTTGCCATTGAGGACGCCAACTCGGTGTTCATAGTGTTCGATATTGGACGCAAACTTGTCGCACAGATCGCACTGATTGCGAATCTCGTGGCCTTTCCGTTCGTCATCCAGCTTGATCGCCTTGCGCGGGCGTTCCTTCGTCTTCAGCTGATCCGACGTCGTAAACCCGGCCTTCTGCAGCGCCTTCTTGAGTTGGTCCATAGGGAATCCTTACAACCTCTATTTTCTATTTTCCACATACTATTTTTCTCGATTTTCCGCCCCCATCAACGGCACGTAACTACAGAAAATCGAAGAATGGAAAATGGAAAATAGAGGACGATTTTCCTCGCGGAAAATCGTTGTGGGCCCGGGAGGACTTGAACCTCCAACCATCCGGTTATGAGCCGGTGGCTCTAACCATTGAGCTACGGGCCCGGCTGAGCGTAGAAACTCGAAATCGTGGAGAAGGTCAAGGGGCTAGTGGGGAAGTCGACGACGGAACGTTGCGACGAGGGCAAGCAATATGATCCCGAGTACAAACTGCGGCCATTCGCCGGTCGGCGTCGGGAGGTCGGGAATGAAACTACAAAGACGCCGCGTCCCATTTTCGCAGCCGTCCGCATAGACACCATTGTTACACGCGGGGTCCTCTTCCGCCTTCGTCTTTTTCTTCTTACTCTTCTTCTCGTCGTCCTGGCCGCCGTACGTCGTCGCGGTTGCCGCCTCGCCAGTCATGCTGTCTTCAATCGTGTCTGGATCGACTAACGTGCCATTCACGCCCAACAGCGGTCCCATCAGATCAACCGCCCCGGGCGACGTCGCAAATTGACACTTGCCGGTCTCGACATCGTAGATTTGCCCCACGCGGTGGCAATCGATCAGGTTGGCCGGGGCCTGTTCCGCCGCTAACGGCGGCATCAAACTCAGTGCCGCTGCCGCACCCGGCCACAAGCCAACGGCCACGCCGCACATCACCAGGAAGCCGAGCCATCGATTCCGCATAGCCGCCTATATCAGCAACGCCTATGCCAACCGCGCGGCCACGGATGTCGGTATCTTTCGCGGAGTTACTGACCGACTAGCAGCCACTGCCGGTGACTCGGCACCTCGGCACCTTCTTACATCCGGCTCCTTGACTCCCTCTCCGCTTTTCGCTACCAGCATCCTCCAGCATGGCACGTCCGGTCCAAACGCGAACCAAGTTCATATTTGTCACCGGCGGGGTTGTCTCTTCTCTCGGCAAGGGTCTGGCTTGCGCCTCGATCGGGGCACTGCTGGAAAGTCGCGGGCTGAAGGTCACCATTCAAAAGCTTGATCCGTATATCAATGTCGACCCCGGCACGATGAATCCGCTGCAACACGGCGAAGTCTTTGTCACCGACGACGGCGCCGAAACGGATCTCGACTTAGGCCATTACGAACGTTTCACCCACGCGCGCTTGACCAAGCTCAACAATTTCACCACCGGCAAGATTTATCATTCGGTCATCGAAAAAGAACGCCGCGGGGCATATCTGGGACGCACCGTGCAGGTCATCCCACATATCACGGACGAAATCAAAGCGTGCGTCTTGCAAGCGGCGCAAGACACCGACATCGCATTGGTCGAAGTTGGTGGCACAGTCGGCGACATCGAAAGCCTGCCGTTTTGCGAGGCGATCCGGCAATTCAAATCGGACGTCGGCGGGCAAAACGTATTGTACATCCACCTCACGCTCGTCCCGCACATCGCTGCGGCAGGCGAGCTCAAAACCAAACCGACGCAACACAGCGTGCAGAAACTGCGCGAGATCGGGATCCAACCCGACATCCTGCTCTGTCGCTGCGATCGCGATCTCTCAAAAGACGTCCGCCAAAAGATTGCGCTGTTTTGTAACGTCGAGGCGAACGCCGTGTTTGCGGCCCGCGACGTCGCCAGCATTTACGAAGTCCCGCTCCGCCTCAACGAAGAGGGCCTGGATGAAAAGATCGTCGAGGAACTCAACATCTGGAGTCGCCAACCGGATCTGTCGGAATGGCGCCAACTCGGCGAGCGCGCCGCCGCTGCGACCGAAGAAGTGCGTGTCGGCGTCGTCGGCAAATATGTCAGCTTCACCGATTCCTACAAAAGTCTCAACGAGGCCCTGATCCATGGCGGCATCGCGAACGACGTGCGCGTGCGACTCCAGTTCATCGATTCCGAGCGCCTGGAAGATGTGACCGATGTCGAACCGTTCCTCCGCGATGTCGACGCCATCTTAGTCCCGGGAGGATTTGGCGATCGCGGCATCGAAGGGAAAATCCGCGCGATCCAATTTGCGCGGGAACGGAACATGCCGTTTTTCGGCATCTGCCTGGGGATGCAACTCGCGGTGATCGAATTTGCGCGACACGTCTGCAATTTAGCGGACGCCGATAGTCGAGAATTCGACGCCAAGACCCCGCACCCGGTCATCGACCTGATGGAAGAGCAAAAGGCGATCACTAATCTCGGCGGCACGATGCGTTTAGGCGCGTATCCGTGCACACTGACGCGGGGGTCCAAGGCCGCTGCGGCCTATGGCGAGGCGGAAATCTCGGAACGCCACCGCCATCGTTATGAAGTCAATAACGCCTACCTCGACACGTTGGCGACCCACGGCATGCGGGTGACGGGAATATTCAGCCGCGCCCAGTTGGTCGAAATGGTCGAACTCCACAATCATCCCTGGTTTCTGGGTTGCCAATTCCATCCCGAATTCAAATCGCGCCCGATGACTCCCCACCCGCTGTTTGCGCAATTCATCGAGGCCGGTCGGGCCGCGGCGCGCCGGCGCGTCTGGGCCGGGCAGAAAACCGGTGCCGCAGAACCTGTTGACACCCCGCTCATCACCTCCGCCACCCCGCTCCCCAAGCGCCCCACGCGCCGCCGGCGTTGAGGGAAAATTGACCCCTATAATGTCAAGGTATTAATCCGCAATTTTCGCGCCAAGACGGCTTGACGGCCGTCAAACCCTTTCTTATCATATCCGCAGTATGGCCTTGGAGATCAAACAGCAATTACGTCTCGCGCAACAACTCGTCATCACCCCCCAACTCCAGCAAGCTATTAAACTCCTCCAACTCTCCCGGATGGAACTCGAGGCCTTGGTCCAAACGGAACTGACGGAAAATCCGTTGCTCGAAGATAGTGAGCAAGAGGCCCCTGAAGAGGCCGCTCCCGAAGGCGATGGCGAGGAACGGACCGATCCGACCGACACCCCACCCGAGAACGACGCCAGTCAGAGCACCGAGGCCACGCGCGAGGAACAAGTTGCCGAAGTCGGCAAACAGGATGGCGAGTTGGTCGAGCCCCCCAACTTTGATTGGGAAAACTATCTCGGCAACTACAACGATCCATACCCCGCCGGCGAGGCCTCCGCGCCACCAGAGGCAAGCCAAACATTCGAGAACACCGTACACACCACCGAATCACTCCAAGAGCATCTGCTGTGGCAATTACAACTGTCGAATAGCTTCACAACCGCCGAACACGCAATCGCCGAAGAAATTATCGGCAACATCAACGACGACGGCTATCTCGCATCCACGCTCGATGAGCTGGCGGCCAAGCTCGGAATCGGCCCCGATGCCGTCGAGGCCTGTCTCCAGAAGGTCCACCGCTTCGACCCCGCCGGTGTCGGCGCGCGCGATCTGAAAGAATGTTTGACCCTTCAAGCCCGCCAACTCGGCGGCGAAGATGTCCCGCTCTTGTTGAAGGTCATCGACGCGCACTTGCCCGAATTGGAACGGCATCACTACTCGATGATCGCGAAGAAACTCGGCATCACCCCGGAACACGCGCGGACCCTCGCCCATGTCATCCACAATATGGAACCGAAACCGGGCCGTCCGTACTTCAGCGACCAGGCCCAATACATCATTCCCGATGTCTATGTGTATAAGGTCGGGGAAGACTACGTCATCATGCTGAACGAAGATGGCCTGCCGAAACTCCAAGTCAGTCGTTTTTATCGACGCACGTTGATGGACGGCAGTGCGGTCGCGAATCAAACCAAAGAATACATGCAGTCGAAGCTGCGCGCAGCGATGTGGCTGATTAAGAGTATCCACCAACGCCAACAGACGCTGTACAAAGTGACCAAAAGCATTGTGAAGTTCCAACATGAATTCTTCGACCGGGGCATCGAATATATGCGCCCGATGATCTTGCGCGATGTCGCCGAAGACGTCGGCGTCCATGAATCCACGGTCAGCCGCGTCACCACCAATAAATACGTGCATACGCCGCGCGGCATCTTCGAACTGAAGTTTTTCTTTAATAACGCGATCCACAAGAGTGAGGGCAACGACGTCGCCTCCGAAACCGTGAAGCAGAAGATCCAACAAATGATCCACGGTGAAAACCCGCTCCATCCATTGAGCGACCAACTCATCGCCCAACAATTGGCGCAGGAACGGATTCTGCTGGCGCGCCGAACCGTGGCAAAATACCGGGAGGCCCTCGGCATCTCTCCGTCTGCGCAACGACGACGGATGGAATGATTCACCGTGCGTAAGTCGGATTGACACCCCGCTCGGCTTGACTTAAGCACTTACGCACTCAAGCACTTAGACACTGCCGTTATAAGGAGCGGATATGGAACCGACATTTACATTTCGGAACATTGCGGCCACCGACGCACTCCGCGCCCATGCCGCTGAAAAAATCGATCGGTTGGAAAAATATTGGCAACGCCCAGCGACCATTCATTTCATCTTAGCGGTCGAACATCTGGACCATCGGGCGGAGCTCACGATTACGGACGGCGGCGAACAGCTCGTCGGTCACGCCACCACGCCCGATATGTACGCGTCCATTGACCAAGCCGTCCGCAAGGTGGAGCACCAACTGCAACGGCGCAAGGATCGCAAAACCAATCGCAAAGGGCGACCCTCCATTCCCGAATTGAGTCTCACACCGGAAGAATCATCCGAGTAGAACTGATTGCAACGCAGCGCGACCTCAGCTAGAAGCGGCCCTCATGCTCGCGATTCCCGTTATCCAGCTCGCAAAAGACCGCGACCACCAGATGCATCTCAAACTCCTGGCGGGCGAGCGGGGTCTGAGCAAAAAAATCACCATTCCACGCATTCAAAAACCGGGACTCGCGCTGACCGGCGACACGTCAGGCGTGCATGCGGGCCGCATCCAGGTATTGGGCGAATCGGAACTCACATATCTCAGCTCCCTCGACGCCGAGCCGCGGCAACAGGTCTTGACCGCGATCTGTCACGTCGACGTCACCTGTTTCGTGATTACCTGTGGGGCCGCCACCCCGGTCCCGCTCAAGGAACTTTGCGATACGCACGATATCCCGCTCTTTCAGACCCACTTGCTCACATCGACGTTCATTAATCGTGTTACGCGGTTCTTGGAAGATCATCTCACGGCCTCCACCTGCATTCACGGCGTCCTGATGGATGTCTTCGGAGTCGGGATGTTAGTGATCGGCAAGAGCGGAATCGGTAAGAGCGAAGTCGCGCTGGACCTGATCCTCCGCGGCCACCGGCTGGTCGCCGACGACATTGTGAATATCAAGAAGCGCCCACCGGCCACGCTCTTCGGAATGGGTTCGGAGATCATTAAGTACCACATGGAAATCCGCGGCCTCGGCATCATTAATATTAAAGACCTCTTCGGCATCGCCGCCATCCGCGACCGCAAAGTCGTCGAGGTCGTCGTCGAATTGCAAGAATGGGATCCGCGCGCCGAGTACGACCGGCTCGGCACGGAGGAGCGGAAATATACCTTGCTCGACGTCCACCTCCCCTATATCCAGATCCCGGTGCGCCCCGGACGCAATATCACGACGATTATCGAAGTCGCGGCACGGAATCAGCTGTTGAAAGTCGGCGGCCACCACTCGGCGCGGGAATTTCAAGAGCAGCTCCATCGTCAGCTGATCTCGCAGCGAGAACCGCATAGCTCCGTCTGGGAGATCTTGGAATGACCAGCAAACTGATCGGGATTGTGGCCGTCGGACACGGCAATCTGACCACCGCCATGGTCGACGCGGTCCGCAAAATCATGCCCGATGCGCAACAGATTACCAGTGTGGAAATCGATTCCAATGCCCCGGTCGAGGAAAATCGCAAAAAAATCGGCCGGGCCATCCAGGCCGTTGACCAAGATGTCGGCGTCCTGCTGCTGACCGATATGTTCGGCGGCACGCCGTCGAATCTCTGCCTCTCTTTTCTCAAACCGAATCGGATCGAGGTCATTAGTGGCCTCAATCTGCCGATGTTGATCAAGCTGTTGGGCGGCATGCAGCAACAGCACTTCAACGAGGTCGTCACTTTTATTCAACGCTATGGGCAAAAAAACATCGTTATCGCCAGCCACGTCCTCCAAGGCAAACTTGACTGAGGTCGGCCGGGTCGAACAATCGCTGCAGATCACCAACCAACTGGGGTTACACGCCCGTGCGGCCGCCAGCTTTGTGAAGATTGCGAATCGCTTTCGCTCCAGCATTACAGTGAAGAAAGACACGGTCGCGGTCAATGGGAAGAGCATCATGGGGGTCTTGATGTTGGCGGCTCCGAAAGGGACGTTAATCACGTTGATCGCGGAGGGCCCCGACGCCGCCGCTGCCGCCGTGGCCCTCGCCCAACTGATCCACGATAAATTTGGAGAAGAGTAAGTGGCCCGCAAGATCTTGACCCAAACCGCGGCCTCGCCCGGCATTGCGATTGGGCGCGTGCATTTGCTGGCCGGTCTCGCACCGACCATTCCGCATTATTGGATTCCCCATGCAACCACCGCCAAAGAAATCCTGCGCTTCCAACGAGCCGTTACCCACGCCCAAGATGATCTGACGCGAATTCGCGACCGCCTCTGTCGCTTTCAGAGCCGCGATCAGCGTCAAATTCTGGAAATGCATCTCTTGCTGCTACAAGACGAAATGTTGGTGCAACACACCATCGACCTGATTCGCGATCGCGCCATCGGGGCGGAATGGGCGTTGGAAAAGACGCTCGATTACATCAACGCGGCGATGCTCGGCGCCACGGAGGCGTACTTACGCGAACGCCGCGCCGATGTCGAACAAGTCGGGCTCCGGATCCTCCGTCATTTGCTCGGCATTGCCGATCGCACCATCAAGACCGTCCCCTACCCGGCCACGATCTTAATCGCGGCCGATCTCTCGCCGGCGGAAGTGGCGTCGTTGAACCGCGCACACATTAAAGGCCTGGCCACGGCCCGCGGCGGCAGGACCTCGCACACGGCGATCATTGCGCGGTCATTGGAGATCCCCGCGATTCTCGGACTCGATGCCGTCGTGCCACTGGCGCGCGAAGGAGAACTCGCGATCCTCGATGCCGACCGCGGGCGCTTGCTGTTGCAACCAACCCGCACGGAGATCGCACAATATCAGCGACGTCAACGACGTACCACGCACGGCAAACGCCTCTACCGCCGGGAGCGAGACCTCCCTGCGGAAACCCGCGACGGGGTCCGCGTCGGACTGGCCGCCAACATCGAGGTCGCCGATGAAATTGCTCACGCCCTCACGCAGGGCGCCGAATCGATCGGACTGTTCCGCAGCGAATACCTTTTTCTGAATCGAGCCGACTCGCCGTCGGAAGAGGAACAGTTGGCGCAATATCGCTTGGCGTTGGAACAAGCCGCTCCCCGCCCGGTCACGATTCGCACCCTCGACATCGGCGGCGACAAGATCGCCGCGTTCACCGAATACGCCGTCGAGGCCAACCCCGCGCTCGGCTTGCGCGGCATCCGCTTCTGTCTTCGTGAACGCGCGTTATTCATGACCCAACTGCGCGCGCTGTACCGCGCCAGCATCTACGGACCGCTGCGCATCTTGGTGCCGATGATCAGCGATCTGGAAGAGTGGCGCGCCGTGACCGCCATCATCGCCGAGGTGCAACAAGCGCTCACGACCGCCCGCATCCCATTCGACGACCGCGTTCCACTCGGCATCATGGTGGAAGTCCCCGCGACCGTCATGCTGATCGACGACTTCGTGCGCCAAGTGCAATTTCTGAGTATCGGCACGAATGATTTAACCCAATACGCTCTGGCCGCGGATCGCGGCAATGAACACGTGAGCTATCTCTATCGCGCCATTCATCCGGCCATGCTGCGGATGATCCACCGCATCGTCACGGCCGCCCGCCGCTATGCCATTCCGGTGACGCTTTGCGGTGAAATGGCGGCCGACCCAATGGCCGTTCCCTTCCTCGTCGGTCTGGAAGTCGCCACGTTAAGTATGATGCCCGTCTCACTCCCGCCGGTGAAACACCTGATTCGCTCGCTGTCGCTCGTGGAACAAAAGGCCGCTGTCGCCCGCGCGCTGCAGGCCGGCACGGTCGCCGAAGTCGAGGCGATTCTTCGCACGGTCCGTGAACCCAAGCTCCTTACGATGGGCGACGAGGCACCCAAAACCGCTTGACACGTCTCCGCGCCAACGCTACGAACCCCGTCCACATGTGTGCTCGGGGTCGTACGCAGAAACACCACAAGCGGTCCGCACCGCGTAACACGAAAACCACTAAGGAGCGAGCCATGAACAACCGCACGTATTTCTTCACCTCGGAATCCGTCACCGAAGGACATCCGGACAAAGTCGCCGACCAAATTTCCGATACCATCCTGGACTCGCTGCTGGCGCAAGACCAGAACTCGCGCGTCGCCTGCGAAACCATGGTCACCACCGGATTGGCACTGGTGGCCGGAGAAATCACCACCAATGCCACGGTGCACTACCCGGAACTGATCCGCAACACGATCAAGGAAATTGGCTACAATCATCACTCGATGGGATTCGATTGGGAAACCTGCGCAGTCCTGACTTCGTTCGATCGGCAATCCGTCGATATCGCCCAAGGCGTCAACGAAGGCGAAGGGACCTACAAAGAACAGGGCGCTGGAGATCAGGGCCTGATGTTCGGCTATGCGAGCAACGAGACCAAAGAACTAATGCCGCTGCCGATTGCGTTGGCACACCGCTTAGCCGAACGGCTGGCGAGCTGTCGCAAGCAAGGCACGCTCCCGTTTCTCCGTCCCGATGGCAAGACGCAAGTGACCGTGCAATACGAAGGCTATCGACCCGTCCGAATCGATACCGTCGTCGTCTCGACCCAACACGCGCCGGACATCAGCCAAGAGGCGATTCAAGAAGGGGTCTTGGCGGAAGTGGTCAAACCGATCATCCCGGCAGAACTCTTGGATAAGAAAACCCGCTATTTTATTAACCCGACGGGACGCTTCGTCTTGGGCGGGCCCCACGCGGACTGCGGGCTCACCGGTCGCAAGATCATCGCCGACACCTACGGCGGCATGGGGAGCCACGGGGGCGGCGCATTCTCGGGAAAGGATCCGACAAAAGTCGATCGATCGGCGTCGTATATGGCGCGCTATATCGCCAAGAACGTTGTTGCCTCCGGGATCGTCGACCGCTGCGAGGTCCAAATCGCGTATGTCATCGGGTATTCCGAACCCATCTCGCTGTTGATCAACGGCTTCAAGACCGAACGCGTCGACGCGGGCAAGCTTGAAGCAGCGGTCCGCGAGATCTTCCCGTTGCGGCCGGCGGCCATTATCAAACACCTCGAGCTGCGTCGCCCCATCTATCGGAAGACAGCGGCGTACGGGCACTTCGGGCGCGAACTGGCGGAATTCACCTGGGAGCGCACCGACCGGGCCGAGGCACTGCGTAAACTTTTGAATGCCTAAACCTCGCAAATCCGCTGCGGACCGCCATTTGCGTTGTCTGTTAGTGGAAGACAATCCGGACCACGCGCAGTTAATTCATGAACGGCTGCATAAGAAACTGCCGCGGCTCGCGATCACCCGAGTGGAACTGATTCCGGAGGCCATAACCGCGCTGAAGACCGAACCGTTCGCGCTGGTGATTACCAGCCTCGAATTGGGGCATCAGTCGCTCGGCACGGCGCTCGCCACCCTTGTCCGGGCAGCCAAAACGGCTCCGGTCCTGGTCCTCTCCGGCAATACCCATCCTCAAACAGCCACGGAGGCCAAGAAACAGGGCAGCAGCGATTTTCACCTGAAGACGCGCGAGACGCTCGATCAACTCCCTGACATCGTCACCGCGCTGCTGCACCATCCGGCTCGGCGATCGGCACCAATAGCGACCGCAGCAGCAACGCCTTCACCGTCGCACCTCGCTCATGACACCGTCGACGGGCTCGTGCAAACGCTCAATCGCTGGCTCGACCGTCGGACCGCCCCCGCCCGGCAACACTTGCAATCGCTCCTGAACCAACTCCGCAAACTCCAACGCCATCTGGGAACCCCGCACCCCGATACAACGGCGCGTTGAGGTCTCCCGGCTCCGATCACGACACGCGCGCACCCACGAGAAAGTTGGCAATCCTTTTGCTCTTAGAAATGCCCGATATGGTCTCACGTATCCACCATTCGCCGCCGGCGACGCCTCCTGGGCTCGGCTCGGCGGAGCAGCCAACGCCTCCAGCAGCGCGCGCTTCCAGCGACCTGTTGGAGCAATTCCGTGCGCAGGCGACGCTGCTGCAACGGTTGCAAGCCACGGGACAGCTGGACGCGCCTGGGACCGAACTGCTCGGCTCCGTACAAGAGGCCATCACATTCCTGGATCAAGTCATTGGAGGACCACTGCCATGAGCACGCCCGAGAAAATTCGCGGCAAGTCGTCCGCCGTCTATCTCCCCCCAGCATCCGCTTCCGCAGCGGTATCGCCCGGCACCGTGCATCGACAGGGAGATACTTTCGATGTCGCCCACGACCCAGCACTCGCCCAGTTTCGCGCCAAGGCCGCCGGATCCGCCGCGGCCGAGGCCGTCAGTCCCATTGCGGAACTGACCGCCCAACTCGACTTGCAAGGGGCTGCCCGTCAACGCGGCCGTAACCGGCAAATCCGCAATATCGCCAATGATTTTGCGGCGATCCGGCTCGAGGCCGAAGCAACGAAGGCGAATGTCACCTTCGAACCGCCCCATGTCCCGCGTTTCCGGGACTTGGTGGAAGTCGTCGAAGGCAATTTGAACAACCCGGCGGAACGGCAACGGCTCCTCAAGGAAGTGGCCGGCCATTATGTCGAACGCCGCGAGGAAATACTTAATGCCATCCAGGATGCCAAGGCCCAGCTGCAGGCCCCGAACGTGACGCAAGTGCGTGTGACGCAAGCGATCCTCGGCCGGCTCCAAGAGTCGTTGTTCGCCTGCGAGCGGGAAATGGAAGAGTTACGACAGTATGAAGTTCACCTTTCGTAGCGGGACTGAGGACCCCAGACAGGCCAGGCTTGGCACCATGCCACCCTACGACCCGCAGCCCCGCTTAAAAAATTCCCTATAAATTATCAGCCAGATAGGCCGAACACCGCACCGCAATCCGTGGCAAAGTTCTTGCTCCATAGCGAAGTGACCTATGAACACACCCGGACTCAAAGGCGTTACCGTCATCCCCGCTGGGTCGACCTATGGCAAGGCCAAGGCCGTGGACCAGACTCCGTCGGCCACCGACCAACACCTCCAAGATATTTTTCAGCGGATGGAGACCGAAGCCAGCCAGGCGTCCGGCATCGACGCCGCTGCGGATCCGCTCTTAGCCCTGCGCGCCGCATTGGAAGGGACGACCATCCCCACGACCGAATATCCGGTACCCAGCGTGGAAGAACTGGTGGCCAAATTCCCGACGCTCAACTTTTTTGCCGATGGCCAGATTGAAGCGCAATTCGAGGCACTGAAGTTCGAGTACGCCAAGCAGGCCGCCGACCTGGAAGGCCAGCTCAAGAATGCCGCCCTGACGCCGACCCAACAGCGCACCGTCCGCGCGCAATACGAGTCACTGCAGCAGGCGCTGATCCAAATCGACCAAGAAATCGCCGGGACGCGCGAGGTCGCCGCCAAGGCGCAACAGACCTATGCACAAGAGATCGCACTGCTGAAAAAAGTCGGACTGGAAGAGATCACTCCTGAAGAGGCCGATCTGAACGGCGACGGCAAGATCGGCAACGGCGAATTTATTCTCGGGACGCGGACCCTCGAAGGCGAGACCGAGGTCGCGATCCTCGACGCGAAGACGATGAAGCCGATCAAGTTCGACGCAGACGGCAATCCAATGGGTGCGAATGTGCTGAATCCGAAATATGAATACGATCTCCAGCAATCGGGCCTAAAATTCCCGACCGAGCTGCTCCCAAATAAGGACACGACCGGAGCGGACCTCGTCCTTCAAGCCAAAGGAGAGTATTTGGGGGCGCGCAAGAGTTACGACGGGTCGGACAATACATACAACGCCCATATCGATATCCCAATTCCCGAAGCCATTTGGGTGGAGACGTATGCGAACGGCGAGGTCAAATCGACGCTGAAAAACGGCGAAACCCATTTAACGGCCGCCAATACGTCGTTGCTGATGTCGCCGCCGACCGACGCCTCGCACTACAAACAGATTAAAATCACGACTGCCGAAATTTCCTCCGTCACGTCGGAACCGCCGCTCAGTTGGAATAACAGCGGGACCACGACCTGGAAGAAAGAGTACGGCACGGATCAGCTGGTGAAATTCCGTGACGCCGACGGCAACGTGGTGCTCCAACTCCGGATCACCGGCTACGGGACCAAAGGACAGGGCCAAGACACGCCCTTTGAAGGCGTGAACTACGTGACCGCCTCGTCCCTCTCGCTCGCGGTCAGCAGCGGGTCCGGAACCTTCGGCAACGACAAGAACAAGATCCGCACCTCACCGGTCGAGGTGAACTTTGCGAGCAACTACGTCTCCACCGGTACCGGTGGTCAGTTTAATTTTGCCGCCGCGCAGGAATTCGATCACTCACATAATGACGATGCGAACCAGATCACGGACTCCAAACAACGCGCCCTGCTGAAGACGATGCAAAGCCTCGGGCTCTGGACCCCGAGTGACCTGCAGCGCGGTTATCTCGGCACCCAGGGTGGATTCCACGATTACCTGACCGGTGCCTATATCGTCGGCCTGCGCGGCAACATTAAGGGCACCAATTACAACGACGCGATCGACGTGGCACCGCCCCCCGACACGGTGGATCCGGAAGATCCGGAATACACCACCACGATCGACGGCGGCGGCGGTTACAACGCGATCTTCGGGAAACACGGCAATCACTATGTGCAAGGCGCGACGTTCGTCGAGATCACGGGGCGCGACGGCGACGTGAATCACATCGGCACCAAGGGCGAAGTGACGTGGGCTAATTCCCACCAAGACGCCGCCACGCAAGAATGGGTGAAGGAGTCGTGGGCCGACAACCCGTCCGTCTACGTGCGGGTGGACACCCCCGGCGCGAATAGCGTGACCGTGCTCGGCAATCCGGAAGAGGCCAAAGCGGATGGATTCGACAAGTGGATCAACGTCGATGTCCCGACGACGGATGAATTAAAGACCGATCCCAAGGCCGTGGCGAAAAAACACGCGAACGATTTCTATGCCATCAACTCCGGCAGTTTCAACGCCTACAACCAACGCGATCTCGACCTGCTCGGCGCCGGCCTCGACGATAATCCGCTCAGCAGCGCGCACAAGGACGACATCCTGGAGATCTATCAAGAGAAACGGAAAAAAGTCGTCGAGGCGATTCAGGCGAAAGAAGAAGAAATTGAAGCAGGGAGCGCAACGGCGGAAGTTGAGGCCTGGCAGGAATACGGCCCGCTCTACACCGAAGCCCAGGAAGAGATGTCGGGATTTTTTGCGGCGTATGCCCAGCATGAAGGGATCGCGCCCACCAATGACGGATTGGGCGCGAAACAAACGGACGTTGCAAAGACGTTTGGCGCGTAACACGGGGGATGACGTATGTTGATTAACGGACTCAACAGTCGAGCAGCGGGCACGGTCGGCGAGGTCGCGAATCAAGACCAACTCGCCCGGTTGGAAGAGCAGCTGCGGCGCCTCGAGGCGGATAAACAAGCGCTCGCCAACACCAAAGATTACTTCGAACTCCTCCCGATGGAAGACCAGGCGCGGGTTCGCGAGATCGAGGCCGAGATCGAGGCGTTGAGCCACTTATTGGAAACCTATCGGGACTTCGTCACGACAGGAAAATGGGACCCAGCCGCCGTCAACCAAATTGATGTCGACGCGGTCGAGGAACATCTCGCCGGCCTCGAGCCCGGTTGGAACGACATGAGTGGCGCAATCGAGAACGTCATTGCCGCAGAGGACAAGAAAAAAGTCGGCAGCACATATGTCGGCACGATCATGCTCGACAACAGCGGCGTTTACGATCCGCAAAATCCGCTCGCCTCCAATGCGCTGGCCTTCGTCGTGCCAGCCGGCGCCACGGCGGTCGCGGGCCAGACGGTCGGGAAAGATATCCATATCAAAGTGACGTTTGCCGATAAGCATGTGGAAACCACCGTGCTCAAAAACATGGCCGTCCGTCCTGAAGCGATTTACATGTACGGCGCCACGCACGCAGGTCCACTCGCACTCGATTTCTCCAACGTCATTCGCGTCAGCGACGGCAATTGGGGCAAGCCGTTCGGCGAGACCTCGGGACTCTTCATCTTCGCCGGCGCCGGCCATGACCGCGTGCTCGGCTCGCAAGGCGACGACGTGATCGTCGGCAACGGCGGCAACGACGCGCTGTACGGCAACGGCGGAAAAGATCTGATCTTCGGCGACGGGTTCAATGAAGACGGTGCTGCGGGTTTTGAACCCACCGACGGCAACGACTTGATCGACGGCGGCGCCGAGGCCGACACCATCCGCGCCGGCGGCGGCAACCAAGACCAGATCCTGAACATCGCCGATGACTCCGCCGGCGAACATGAGAACGCCGGCGCGACCGAAAAGCTCGAACAAGTCGACGTCAAATTGATCATCCCGGACCAGAATGTGCCCGCGAAATACCAAAATGGCTCGCTCGTCGTCGACGGCTACGCACTGACCGGCCCGTTCAATGTCCAAATGCCGAAGGGCTACAGCATGGCAACGGCGGAAGTCGACGAGAACGGCAAGTCACTCGTGATCACGATGGTCGGATTCGATCAACAAGGTGCCCCGCATACGCTGCGCGTCATGGTGAAGGGATTCTTCGACCCTGCCAATCACATTCAACTGAACTTTCACGGCAACGATGTCGGCAACAACATGATCGACTTCCACAACATCACGTTAAAAGGCAATACGATCAACATCAATGCGGGTGACGGCGACGACATCATCATGGCGCCGCGGACCTATTTGGACGACTTAGGGATTCCGGTCAGCGAATTGGGCACCAGCACATTGAGCGAATCGGAGTTGGAAGACATCGTCGACGTGATGCGCAGCGTCCACACCGACGACGACGGCAAGACGCAGACCCACCCACTCACGTGGGGACTCGACGCGTATCCGGAGACGGATGGCTTTGCGTGGAACGACTTCGAGATCGAAGACAACGGCAGTTTTGTGCAGAACGGCGAAGTCGTATTGGTCGGGAACGGAAACCCGGTCGAGAGTCTCAACTTCGAGCGTCCGGAGGGTTTTGACGACGCGGTCCTGATGCGCGACGGCGACGACTTCAAACTCGTGTTCTTCAAACGCGGCGTGGACACGGTCGATCAAGTGGTCGTGCGCCTCAAAGGGATCTCCGCTGACACCACGGTCTTCGTGGCCGGCGCTCCGATCCCGACGATTGGCGGACTTTCGGAAGTCGTCGGCGGCAACGGCGACGATACGATTTACGCCTCGGTCAACTCGGTTGCGACCGGCAACCAATCGAACGAATCGGTCGTGACCGGCGCATATCCATTCGCATGGGCCGAACCGGTCCAGCCCGGCACGCCGCTGACGGAACAATTGACGGAAGTGGAAAAAGAGATCGACGATTTGAACGAAGAGCTCGGCGAAAAACAGGCCGCGTTCGACAAAGAGACCGACGAGAAGAAAAAGACGAAATTGCAGCAACAGATCGATGCACTCCAAGACCAAGTCGACGAACTCGAGACGCAGAAGAAGAAACTCGAGGCCAAGCAAGGGAAGAAGTAGCGCGGCGCCAAATTCCCGAGTGGAGAGCGAGGGGGGAGCCTGCGGGCCGTTCGCCTCGCGTTACGGCGCTCGGCTCACTGAGACCTCGCTCGGTCGGGCTTCAACACCATAGTGCTCCCTCGCTCAGACTCGCCCGCAGGCTCCCCCCTCGCTCTCCGCTCGGGTCCCCTTGCACAATTTGGACAAATATCCATCGTGCGGCGATTAATACCGCAGCGCCTGCCCCGTTAGGATGAAGTAACCGCCGAAACTTGGTCGCAGTCTTGATACTATGAACGAACTCTCGCGAGCGCCCCCTGAGCGCGCCTCTGTCGATGGGGCACCACGGCCGGGGGCGCGGGGTGGGGGGCGCCAGGGGCTCTCGGCGCCGTTTTCTCCTTGCGAGATCTAAAGGCGAAAACGGCGAGGGCGAGCGCGCGGCGGCTCGATGCCGCCGCGATAGCGTACCCTGGCGCCC
>JACQUX010000012.1 GCA_016210045.1 Deltaproteobacteria bacterium
AACGTGTTTTTGCGCAGACCCTGCGAGTCGCGGAAAAACTGGAACTTCACGTTTCATGTCTCCCTCAATTGGAAGACATCGATACCGAGGAGCAAATATGGAAAATAAAAAATATCATCTGATTGTCATCGGTGGCGGATCTGGCGGCTTGGTCGCCGCGGCTGGAGCCGCAGGTTTGGGAGCCAAGGTCGCGCTTATCGAAAGACATAAAATGGGCGGCGATTGCCTCAATACCGGTTGTGTGCCGTCGAAGGCCATCATCCGCTCGGCCAAAATTATTCATGACGCGCGAACCGCCGAGCGTTTCGGATTGCAATCCCACAACTTCGACATCAAACTCGATTCGGTTTTGGCCTCCGTCCGTGAGGTTCAAGAGAAGATCGCTCCTCATGATTCCGTCGAAAGATTCACGTCGCTCGGAGTCGATGTCCATCTGGGTGAATACCGATTTATTTCTCCGCATCAAATTTCAAACGGCCAGGAAACCTTGGAGGCCAAACGTTTTGTCATTGCTACCGGAGCCTCGCCCTTCGTGCCGCCCATTCCCGGTTTAGACAAAATCCCCTATCTGACGAGCGACAATGTCTGGCAGTTAAAAGAGCTGCCGAAAACCCTCATCGTTTTGGGGGGCGGCCCTATCGGAGCGGAGTTGGCGCAAACCTTTGCGAGACTTGGGAGTAAAGTCACCATCGTTGAAATGGCTGACAGGCTGTTGATTCGCGAGGATCCCGAAGTATCCGTGTTGGTCAAAAAGAGGTTTGAGGCGGAAGGCCTTACGGTATTACTCAAAACGAAGGCCGAACAAATCGATGGTGGGTTGATCGTTTCCGGTCCTGACGGACAGAAAAGAAAAATCGCATTCGACCAGATTCTCGTAGCCGTGGGACGCGCCCCCAATGTAAACGGCCTCGGTTTAGAGAACGCGAGTGTTCAGTATGATAAAAAGGGAATCAAAACGGACGCAACACTACGAACCTCTGCTAGACATATCTACGCCTGCGGCGATGTCGTAGGCCCTTATCAATTCACCCACACCGCCGATTTTCAGGCAAGGCTCATCCTTCGCAATGCCTTTTTTCCCGGAAAATCCAAAATCGATTATCGCGTCGTGCCGTGGTGCACATTTACCGAACCGGAAGTCGCCCGCGTCGGCTTAAATGAATCCGAGGCCAAACAAAACAATGTGGCGCACGATGTGTATCAATACTCTTTGAGTGATCTCGACCGCGCCGTTTGTGATCGTGAAGCCGAGGGATTTATCAAGGTCCTCACTTCAAGGCGAACGGATCAGATTTTAGGTGTTACGCTCGTCGGCTCTCACGCCGGAGATTTGTTACATGAGCTGGCCTTGGCCATGCACCAAAAGATCGGACTCAAGAAAGTGGCTTCGATGATTCATGTCTATCCGACGCTGGCTGAGGTCAGCAAACGGATCGCGGATAGTTATCAGCGCACCCGTTTGACGGGTACCGCGAAAAAATGGCTCAAACGATATCTCGATTGGCGGTTCGGATGAAACCTTCGGTGAAAAAATCGATTCTGATCCTTCTCTTCGCGGGCATTGTCGTCCTCCTCTATTTTTTCACGCCCGCAAGGGATTATCTTTCCCCGGAGGGTTTCAGCTGGATCCGTTCCTGGATCAAGGGACAAGGGGCCTTGGCTCCCTTGATCTTCGGATCCATTTATATCCTCGCCACGGTCTTTGCCCTCCCGGGATCGGTGCTGACCATCAGCGGCGGGATTCTTTTCGGCACGCTGTGGGGCACGGCGATCAATCTCGTTTCCGCCACCCTGGGCGCTTCCCTGGCGTTTCTTTTGGCCCGATACCTCGGAAGGGAATTCGTCGAAAAATGGACCCGTGGAAAATTGAAGAGTTTTGACCGGAAAATCGGTGCGCACGGATTTGCCACGGTATTTTATCTTCGGTTGGTCCCGCTCTTTCCCTTCAATCTGCTGAATTTCAGCCTGGGTCTGATGCAGATCAAGTTCCGTGATTACTTTTTCGCGACTCTGTTCGGCATGGCACCGGGGGCCTTCGTATATACCTCTCTAGGCGGAGCCAGCCACTACCTCGACTTGAACGATCCCGGGGCATGGCTGGATTATCGGGTATGGGGTCCCTTTGTTTTGGTTCTTTTACTCTCTCTTATTCCGAAGTTGTTTCGCCTTTTGAAAAATAGGTCAGGAAATCAGGAGGCCCGTTACCGATGAACGAGACCATGATTCCAAATGAACCAGTACTTCGATTCGGCTTTTTTCTGGGCGTCTTTCTGCTCATGGCCTTATGGGAGATCCTGGCTCCCCGGAGGGAACGTGTCGCTTCCCGGAAAATCCGGTGGACCGGCAATTTCGGGGTGGTTCTGATCAGCACGCTTCTTGTACGGTTCCTGATTCCGACCGCTGCCGTGGGCTTGGCCATGATCGCGGATGAGCGGGGATGGGGCCTGTTTCATCATCTCGCCTTGCCGTCTTGGCTGGTTGTTTTTCTTTCCGTGCTTTTTCTCGACCTTGCCATCTATCTCCAACATGTCCTTTTCCACGCCGTCCCCATCCTCTGGCGACTGCACCGGATGCACCACGCCGATCTGGATTTTGATGTAACGACCGGGGTACGCTTTCATCCCGTAGAAATCCTCCTCTCCATGGGGATCAAAATGGGAGTCGTGGCGGCATTGGGTCCGCCGGCCGTGGCCGTGCTGATTTTCGAGATCCTTCTCAACGCCACTTCCATGTTCAATCACGGCAACGTCCGTATTCCGCAAGGACTCGACCGCGTTTTGCGCTGCTTCGTGGTAACGCCGGAGATGCACCGGGTTCATCATTCGATCGTCCCCTCGGAAACCAACAGTAATTTCGGTTTCAACTCCCCCTGGTGGGATCGTCTGCTCGGAACCTACCGGGCCGAGCCCCGTGCCGGACACATCGGCATGACCATCGGAATCGAGCAATTCCGCACGATCCGGGATTTGCGGCTTGATCGCATGCTGCTTCAGCCCTTCCTCGGAAAGATAGCCCCATATCCCATCAATCGGCGTGAAAAAGAGGTCTAAAGAAAAGAGCTTGACCATATAGTATACTACAGGGTTTAGAATGGGTTCGTATGAAAGAAGAGATCTTCACCATCGGTAAAGTAGCTCGCCTGACGGCAGTCGGAATTGAGACCATCCGTTTTTACGAACGGGAGGGTCTTATCCCCGAACCGCCACGGCGGGAGTCGGGCTATCGGCAGTATCCTCCTGCTACAATCGATCGGGTTCGCTTTATCAAAAGGGCCAAGGATCTTGGATTCACGCTCGCCGAAATCAAAGAGTTGCTGGACTTGAGCGTGGGGCCGCAGGCGACATGCGCCGATGTTAAACGCAAGGCCAACGAGAAAATCAAAGAAGTGGATGCCAAGATCGCCGACCTCAAACGGATCAGGCAGGCTCTGAACCGACTGACGGATCAATGTCGAGGAAAAGGCCCGGTCAGCGAATGTCCGATCTTGGAGAATTTGGAATCGGAAGGGAAATTGAAATGAGACTCAACATTCCCAAAGTGACACCGATCCCCATGAAAAAAATACCGGCTCTTGCCGGCCTTGCTGTGGGTTTCGTCGCACTCAAATGTCCGATCTGTCTTCTAGCGTTAACAGGGCTTACAGCCGGCATCGGAAGTCTTATGCCGGTGCTTTACGGTGTTTATCAGGTCATCATCGGTGGACTGGGTGCTCTGTTCGTATGGTTCTTATGCCGAGCTTGGAAAAATC
This sequence comes from Deltaproteobacteria bacterium, assembly GCA_016210045.1. Lineage (NCBI taxonomy): Bacteria > Pseudomonadati > Myxococcota > Myxococcia > Deltaproteobacteria bacterium. Next base: position 3,749 of record JACQUX010000012.1, read on the forward strand.
GCGCCATTCCGGGGTGGATAGTCATCCTCGGAAGCCTGGGATTTATCGGTTTGATCGTTCAATTGCTAGGCGAACGAAGCAATGTGATCGGCTTGTTATCAGCGCTCATGCTTTCTGTAGCTTCAGTTACGAGTTTCATTATTGAGAGCAGGACTCCCAAAATTTCCTGCCCTTCCTGTAAAACAAACACTCAAATAAATATGAAAGGAGGTGAGAAAAATGGCGAATAAGAAGAGAAAGGTCGAGGTATTCACGTCGGGTTGTCCACTCTGCGAACCGGTCGTGGAGCTCGTTAAAAAGACGGCGTGCCCGTCTTGCGATGTCGTGGTCTACGATCTCAATGCCGGATGCGCGACGAATGACTGCCGAGATAAGGCCGAGCAATACGGCGTTACAAGAGTCCCGGCGGTCGCTGTCAATGGTAAGATTCTCGATTGTTGCAGAGTTGGAACAATCAGTGAAAGCGCGCTTCGTGCGGCAGGCATCGGTAGTCCGTAACCTTAAGGTTGCAGAGGGGCTGAACCATGGCAGCCTTTTCTGCTGACCTTTTGCGGACTCTCAATGAGAGGAGGACTGTATGAAACAATCTATTCCAAAAATAACAGCCATCTTTGCGACGGGGACGGCCTTCTTGGGTTCCTGCTGCGCGCTTCCACTGCTTCTCCTGGGACTGGGGGTGGGTAGTGCCGGACTCGCCACCAGCTTTGCTCCGTTTCGGCCCTACATGATTGGGATCACATTCCTCTTGTTGGGGATTGCTTTTTATACGGTGTATGGATGCAAACAAACCTGTGAGGGCATCGGTGCCTGCGACGTAAAAAATATTCGCAGGACCAAAATAATGCTTTGGGTGGCTACGGGACTTGCGCTGCTTTTTCTGGTCGGCCCCAGCATTGTTGCCCGATGCATTCTTTCATAAGGAAGGAGTTTTTATGTCGAATCATGATCTTACAAACATTGATCCCGCCTTGGGATTGATGAAGGAGTTTGCGAAGGTGACACACGGTGTCCCGGCCCTGATCCAGAAAATGAGGCAGGAGACGATCTATAAAGAAGGCGTCGTGCCGGTCAAGTACAAGGTCTTGGGCGCCGTGCTCTGGGCGATCAATGCCAAGTGCGAACCTTGTATCCGGTTCTATATTCAGCAGGCGATTAAATCAGGTGCCTCCGAGGAGGAACTAGGAGAATTTTTGGCCGTAGGTGCCACGATGGGAGGATGCGTCGGTGAAATGTGGGCGCTCAAGGCCTACAAGGCTTATAAAGAAGGGGCCGCAGGAACAGGCAAAGACGAATCCTGCTGTCAGGTTGAAAATCATTCCTAATAAGGAGAACATCGTTATGAAAACTCTGTTTTTAGCTCTCTTGGGGATATTGCTGTTGGGAACGGCGACGGTCGGCGCAGAAGAAAAAGCCGCGCTGCCAAAAGACACCAAGACCATGCACATGAAAATCGAAGGGATGACCTGCTCCATGTGCTCCGCCATAATCACGAAAAAGCTGACACCCCTCTGTCAGACGGTTTCGATCGATAACAAGTCCGGCGACGGTCAATGCACCTATGAAACCGGCAAGACCAACCAGGACACCATCGTGAAGACGGTCACAGATGCCGGCTATAAAGTGGTTGAGGTACGGTAATATCGGTATCTGATGACAAAATAGATGGCGACGCCCGCTAAAACTATCGAGAGATATTGAGCGGGGGTGAGACCGAGATAGCGCGTGTCTCCTCCTGCCGCATCGCTCACCCGCAAAAAATCCAGACCGAAACGCACGGGGGCATACAGGATAGGTAAAAGCCAAAGATAGAACCCCGGTCGCCGCGGTTTCCGGTTCAACATCAGCATGACGATCAGAATGACGAACCACCAGATGGCCTCGTAAAAGCCGAGGTCATGTCTCGGACCATTGAGCCAAGGGCGGTAGGGATCGGAAAAGTCGATGGCCAGCGGCCACCAATCAGGCGCTGGGCTTCCCGGGTGATCGTGGACGACCGAACAACCGATGCGACCGAAAAACCAGGCGAAAGGAAGGCTCCAGGCCGCCGCCTCCGCCCATAAAATCCGGTCTTTTCTGTAAGGTCCTCTGGTCCAGATAAAAAACGCGGCAATGCCGCCGATCAGGCCACCATAGCTGGAGAATCCGTTCGTGATGTCCAGCAGAATCATCGGTTGCTTGAGGATAAAATCGGGATGATAAAACACCACTTCGAAGATGTGGGCCGCCAGCCACCCGATGATAAGCAGGAAAAACGCCATGTTTTGAAACTCATGGCGAGGCAGTCCGAGTTGTTTCGCCTTCCGGGTCCCCATCATGACAGCCAAAACGACTCCCATGGCAACCAGGAGCCCGAAGGCCGGGATCTGGGCATGGAAAGAGCCGATCGAGAATAAAGGTTCCTTGGGCCAAGGACCCAGCGTGAAATAAGGAAGTACGAACAGGGTCATCATTGATTCTTCTCCATGTCCAAAATTCCCTTTACCAGGGTCTCGGCGGAAAACATCCCGGAAAAAGTTTGAATCGCATGACCAGAGGATTCCAGCAAAACAGCATAAGGAAGCGCTGTGCCGCCATAGTGATCCAACAAGGTTTTTTCCGTGTCACCGAATTTCGTCATGTCCACCTTAAGACTGACAAGATTCATTTTTTCGGCAGTCGCGATGACCTCCGGTGACGCATAGGTCGTTTTTTCCAGAACCTTGCAGTTGATGCACCAGTCGGCGGTAAACTCCAAAAGAACCGGCCTTCCCGATTGCAATGTCTCGTCCAGATTCGACTGAGTGTATGGTTTCCAGTCAAGACCGCTTGCAGAAGAATTTTTGAGAATGGAAAGTCCTCCGAAAATCAAAATGAGCATGAGACACATAGGGACAAATCGTTCCGACTTTTTTTCTCCCCTCGTGAATTCCGAAATTCCCCAAACGACCAAACCGAAAAGAAAAATCCCCCATAGAGGCGCTGAAAAGGAAGTCGGGAGCATCGATTGCCCGAAGAAAATGGCACCGGCAATCAGGATAAACGCGAGCAGCGACTCAACCTGCGTCCCGATCCGACCGCCCCTCGGCAGATACTTCAAGGTCTGGGGAAACAGGAGAATGCCTGAATACGGAAAGGCCAGTCCGAATCCGATGGCGGTGAAGAGGACGATGGTAACGGCAGGAGATTGGGTCACCGCATAGGCCAGCACCGCCCCCAAAAATGGGCCGGAACAGGGAGTGGAAAGAATACCGGCCAACACCCCGGTCAGAAAGGCTCCCATGTAACGGTGGATGGGAATTTTATAGACCGCTTGGGGAAGGCGGAGCGACCAACCGACCAGCATCGCGATGCCGGAGACCAGCAGGAAAATCGCAAGGAGAGTGACAAAGATCCTGGATTGAAAAATCTCCCCCCATTTCCAACCGAGGTACGCGGTGGCCCCACCGAGCAGCACAAAAAAAGTCAGACTCCCCAACAGCAAGGCTCCGGCCGCCAGGATTCTGGGACGGGTCGTCCCCTCGATCTCTTGCAGGACTGCCCGTATCTTCAAAGGGATGACCGGAAGCACGCAGGGGGTAAAATTCAGGAGGATACCGGCTGTGAAGGCCAGCAGGCCGTTGACCAGGAGGGCTTCCATGTTTACGGCCCCCCTTTGAGCTTCTCCACAACGGAAATTTGCTTGGCAAACATTTTGGCATCGCTGGTGGGGAGTTCGCAAATTCCTTTTTCGCAGACAAAAGCCGTTGCCTTCCCGTCGAGCGCACTTTTTGATTGGACTAGAGGAACCATTTCAGCATGGCCTGCCAATCCTTCGCCTTCTTCGGTCACAACTAAAATCCGATTCGGAAGAAAATGTTTTCTGAATTCGGTGAGCAGGGATTCAGAGTCATTTTTTTTGCCGGCAGGTGTCACGATGACGATCTCTTTCGGCTTATCGAGGCGGAAATCGAGGGCCAGAAGCATTTCCGTCAGGGCGTTCGGGCGGGAATTCAAGGTCTGGGAGAAAGCTTTCAAAGCCTTGTCGGCACGGCTCCGATAGCTATCTTCGGTGGTGAATTCGTTCAGACGATAGAGATTCAAAATGGCAATGGAATTACCGGAGGGTTCCGCACCATCGTAGTTCGGTTTTTCCCGCGCCAGCAATTTTTCATGATCGGAGCTCGTCATGAAAAACCCGCCGTTCTTTTTGTCTTCGTAAAATTTTGACAACACCTGATCGAGTGCGATGGCTTTTTTAAGCCATTGAGGATCACCGGTTGCTTCATAGAGGTCCAAAAGTCCGGCGGTTAAAAATGCATAATCATCAAGGTAGGCGTTGTACTTGGCCTGGCCGTCCTTGTAACTTCGTGAGAGTCTGCCGTCGGCATAAAGTTTGTCGAAGATAAATTGCGCCGCCTTGATGGCGCGATTGACATAGTTCGCATCTCCCAAAATAAGCCCGGCCTGGGCGAAAGCCTGGATCATGAGCCCGTTCCAGGAGGTGAGGATTTTTTCATCCCGAAGCGGCGGTGGTCGTTTGCTGCGTTCCCGATAAAGGAGTTCTTCGGATTCTTCCAAAAGAGTCCTTACTTTTTCTTCCGGGAGACCAAGCTCCTTGGCCACCCGCGCCGCTGTCGTGTGGGTATGGAGAATGATGCGGCCTTCGAAATTTCCCTCGCTTTTCAGAACGAAATACTTTTCAAAAACCTTCATTCTTTCTTTACCAAGAATCTTGGTCAGTTCTCCCAAGTTCCAAGTGAAAAAATATCCCTCTTCGCGGCGACCGGTTGGGGTGGGACTGTCCGCATCCGTAGCTGAATAAAAAGCTCCGTCTGGCGAGGTCATATCCCTTTCAATGTAACGAAGGGTTTCTTTGACAATCCGTTCATATTCACTGTTACCAGTTACTTGGTAGGCTTCCAGATAGGCCATGACGAGCAGCGCATTGTCATAGAGCATCTTTTCAAAGTGGGGAACGAGCCAGTGCTTGTCCGTGGAGTAGCGATGAAAGCCGCCTCCGACATGATCGTAGATTCCACCGGAGGCCATTTTGGTCAGTGTCGTCGTCGCGATTTCCAAAATCCTTTGATCGCCTGCGCGCCGATAGTATCTAAGAAGAAAACGAATAGGCATGCTACTGGGAAACTTGGGGGCAGAGTTCAAACCGCCGTCTTTTTCATCGAAGCGGTTTTTGTAAACCTGAACGACGTTATGAAAAACCTGTGCGTCTGGGATCTGGCTTCCCATCTCTTCCGAAGAAAGATTTTCGTTGATCACCTTGACGAGTTGATTTGAAGAAGCCGCGACTTTTTCGGGTTCTCTTTGGTAAGCCTCTTTCAATCTCTTCAGCAAGGTCAAAAATCCGGTTTTTGCCCCGCGATCCCCGTCTCTGGCGGGAAAATACGTTCCACCGAAATAAGGTTTGCGATCAGGTGTGAGCCAGACGGTCATCGGCCACCCACCGCCGCCGGTCATCGCCTGAACGGCGCTCATGTAGATGGCATCGACATCGGGGCGTTCTTCCCGGTCGACCTTGATGGCGATGTAGTTTTCGTTCATGTAGCGCGCGATCTCCTCGTCCTCGAAGGACTCTTCCTCCATGACATGACACCAGTGACAGGTGGAATAGCCGACGCTGATCAATACCGGCCGGTTCAATCTTTTCGCCGTCTCGAAGGCCTCGTCACCCCAGGGATACCAATTGACAGGATTGTGGGCATGTTGGAGCAGATAGGGGCTCGCTTCGAGAAAAAGGCGGTTCGTGTATTCGGCCCGACCATCGGGGCGAAGATGTTTCGTTCTCGGTTTGTAGTCTTTTCCCCGACTCGCCCGCATCGTATCGAATTGCTTCATCAGGGCCGGTGAAAAAGGTTCTATGCCCGGCAATTGACCTTCCTTGAGCGGACCTGTTTGGGAGGATTTAATATCTTCCGTGGGAGACGGGTTCGATTTGGATTGGCAGGAAGCAACGAGCAAAATTAAGGTAATGGCGAATATTTTTTTCATAAGACCCGATGCTCCCTATGATTAATTTTCTTGAGCCGTTCCGAGCAGCAATCCGCGTTCTTTCCAAAGCTCGACTCTGACCCCTTGCTCGAAGACCTCGAACGTTCCATCAAGATCGGGCATCTCTTTCGGCATCAGCAACTGATAAAAGGTGACATTCTTGCCGCTGTTTTTATTGCGTATGCGCAACTGGGCCGCGATGTGACCTTTGAGAGAGCAATACCGCCCTCCGACGAGCTCCCAATCAGTGGATGGGAACCTCTCGGATTCGATCAAAGGAAAATCCAGCTTTGAAAGGTAGGCCCTGACCGCGCTCGTTGAGGGAGATTCGATCTCCATGACCATCTGCTTGTTGTGATGATAGGCGATCTCGGAAGCGAGCGAAGAGATGGATGTTGACCGATTCCACGGCTGCCACCAGGCGAGCGTCCCGATTACCCCGATTACCAAGAAAGCGACCACAGATACAAAAGCGACGGAAACACGGCGCACCTTCAGGAATGAATCAAACCGGGGAAGCGTTGCCCTCGATTGAATCTCCCTGAGACGGCGCAACTGTTCTCCCGACAATTGATACTGATCAAAATGATTTTGAATCGTTTTCTTCATGACCGGGTCACCTTCTTTTCCACACCCCCTGGAGTCTCCCGGATTTTTACCCGGAGACGATGGATCCGTGCCAGCAATGTCCCCTTGGGAATCTCCCAGTGATCGGCGATCTCCTGGATCGTGAATCCCTCAACCGCCCAGAGAAAAATGAGTTCCCGATCCTGGTCATTCAATGTCTCCATGACCCGTTCAACCTGTTCACGATCCATGACGATGTCTTCCAATGACTGCGAATCAAGCTGGATCACCTTGTCTTCTTCATAAAGCTCTTCGTCGTGATTCCGTTTTCTCCGCAGATCATCGATGAATTGATTCCGGATCATCCGAAAAAAATACCCTCCCTGGTTTTCGATCCCCCGATTGCCGCGCCGCACGAATTTCTCAAGACTATCCTGCAGCAGGTCAAAGGCATCCGCCTCATTCCCGGTCAGGGCAATGCAATATCGGTAAAATCGATTCAGTTCCTCATCACTAAACATTCAGGCCCTTTCAGCGCGCGACGCCGTTCACCTTGTGGATAACCGTTTTCTTCACTTTGAGATCGGAACCAGAAACGGTGAAATCGAGATCAAGCCGGTCCTTCCCCTCCGTGAAATCGGCGCAGAAGAAGTAATCCCCGTTATCGAGCTTGTTGATCGTATGGAAGTAATCGAATTTCAATTTCCGCGTTTTGTTGGCCACTTTGTCGTCAACCTCGAAACTCCCCTTATCCTTGACCTGCACATTGATGTAATCCTGCGCGGCCTGCTTGACCTTGGTCTCTTCTTCTCCGCTCGCTTTAACGCCGGGATGTTCACCGGCGAAGACCGGTATCTGAGGAACAAGAAGCGCGAAACCGATCAGCACCCAAAACACTCGCAATTTGTTCTTTAACATAAACACACCCTCCTTATTTGACCCGTTAGCAAAAATGGAGACCACCTCCATTACATCAAGAAAGACGAAAAAGATGACCAGTTGATTGCCCCTTTTTTGATCCTTTGATTTTTGCCTATTCGGTGAATAAAATTAGCTCAACAGCACGGGGAAATCCACTTCTCTTACGGTGTGTTGGCGCACGTATCTGCCGATCCCCAGGGCGATCACCAGGTCGTCGTGCTTGCCGCTCTGGGCCTCGGCCTTGCCCGATCGCGACCAGCAGAAGTTGAGCAATTCATTGACGGTACGGATACCTTGAACGCCGCCCACCCCCTCGCGCAGGCTCTTGTCCAGCTCGTCGATCAGGAGCGGCCGTGTCAGCGAATTGGTCGGGAATCCCGGCTCCGCTTTACCCGGTTTGAGCGGGTTCACGTATTCGTAGATACGCGGGTAATCGTGGTGCTGGAAGAACAGATTCGTGGCGATGCCCATGTTGTTGTTTTCGATGGCGGCGAGGGCGTTGTTATACTCGGCTCCCAGTTCGAGAATTTTCCGGTTGAAGACATCCAACGGGATGCGCGTGCGGTATTCCGCGACCTGTTTCCCCGTGTGGCGTTCCAGAACGTGCGTGGCGTGATAATCTCCGGCTCCCCCCTTGGCGGGATCCACGGAGAGGATGTAATCGGTCTTGGCCTTCGGTTTCTCGAAAATATACAGCCCGCAGGGAAAGTCGGGGTCGTATTCGTCGGTGAAGCGCGTTTCGATCGGCACGGTCATCGAGCATTCTTCCTGCAAGGCCCGCAGTGCCGAAACGTCAAACACGAGGTTGCCCATGGCCACGAAGTCGCCGAAGACTTCCTGCGCCAGCTGGTTGGCGCTCATGTTGGCCTTCTGGATCGCCAGCCATGCCTGTGTTCGCTCGGGGTGATACCACCAGTGGACACGAATCGGATTGAAAAGACTTTTGCCTTCGAGAGATCTGGTCCAGAGTTCGTAGTAGAAATTATCCATGCCGTTCGGCGTGCTCAGGATGATCGCCGAACCGCCCGTGCTGAGCGTGGGAAACGAGGCCTGCCAGATGTCTTCGATCCAACGGACGAAGGCCGCCTCGTCGATGATGAGGAGCGACAGCGATTCCGAGCGGCCGGCTTCTTCCGATGTCGGCACCGATTCGATCTCGCTTCCGGTCACGAACGACATCTTCGACATGTTATCATCGACGAGTTCCGCCTGCAGGAACGGCGGCAGATGACTGTAGAGGTAGCGCACCTTTTTGAGGAGCGCCTTTGCCGTGGCGTCCTTGATCGAGATCATCAGAACCTTTTTCTCCTCGAAGAAAAGGCACATCCACAGGGCATAGCCCGCCACGAGCCAACTCAGGCCCATCTGACGGCTTTTGAGGATGATGTTGAAGCTGTGTCTGAGAAATTGGGCGAAGGTTATTTCCTGGAATCGGTAAAGGCGGAACGGGATCTTGCCCCGGATGGGGTCACGCAAAAAACCGTAGGTGTTGATGAAGTACGCCGGAGACCGGCGACACTTGAGAATCTCCTGGAATTCGGCCTGTGTCAGACATCGACTCATACATAATCATTTCCCTGGCTTCGCGCATACACGGTTTACTTCCTCAGTGTTTCCAGTTCCTCGAAGCCGGAGTGCGGATTGTGTCCGACGGGAGCGGATAAGTTCGAATCCTGTCGGGGCAGAATCGGATCCGCCTTGGCTTCGATCACCCGGATGGCGGCCGTATAATCGAGATAGCGGACGCCGGTTTCGGTGTCCGGAAGATCCTCGATGGGGAGGTGTCCCTTGCCGCCGGAGAAAAGGCTCAAGAATTGATTCATGGCGCTGGAGGTCTGGGACATGACCCGGATGCTTTCGGTCCTGAGCCCGTTCAAGGCCCTGAGATGCGCCATCAGGCTTTCGAGAATGTGCCGCTTGCGATTGTATTCGGTAAAGGTCGCCTCGGACATCTCCCAGGCCGTGTCGTACATTTTCGATGTTTTCTCGATCTGCTTGTCCAACTGGTCGGTGTGAAGGACCGCCCGCGCGCGATCTTCCCGCAGCTGGTGCATCAGGGTCGCGGCCATGACGAACACCCGGTCACGGATGATGCTTTGGTTCTCGAACATCTTCACGAATTTTTTCTCGATCCCTTCGAGCAACTTCAGGATCATGTATTCCGAGACGCCGATGCGACGCCCGAGGGCCTCGCGACTCAGACGTTCGCCGTTCAACACGCCTCCGCTGCAATGCCACGCGATGATCATGTCTTCCTTGTACTTCACGCCCAATTGCCTCACGAGAGCCTCGGCGGCCCCCTTGGGCTTAGTTCTTTTGCGTTTCCTTGTTGCCATGAACGGGGTTCCTTCGGGTGGTGATGTGAACGGGATCCATCGCGCTCAGTTCCCGCAGATGCTGGAGGATTTTCGGGTACTCGCGGTGCATTTTTTTGTAGACGGCCCGGATCCACACTTCGGTAACTTCGTATTTGTCGGCCAGGAATCGCAGCGTCTCGTGGCCCTGCGAATACGAGAGCGACAGGAAAACGTCGATGTTGCGCTTGAGATCGTTGATCTCTTTCATGGAGGGAATGGAGATTTTCATGCCGCCGAAAACCAGCACGAGCTTGAGGGTTTCTTCCTCGCCCAGAAGATCGTACATTTCCGGCAGCAAGGTATCGCGGTACAGATAGAATATGAGCTCCTTCAGGCCCAGTTCAGGAAATTTCGAGTCCATCCTTCCTCCGTGATCTTCTGTTCCAGCCCGTGGCGACGCAATGTCACCACGGCATAGTCGATGAGAAACTCCGCCCGTTTCGGCGGGATGATCGCGATCCTGGCGACGTCCCTGATGAAACCGTTCCGGCATCGCTCGAACACGCGCAAATAAACCGCGATGGCCACCCGATGGACCACGTAACGCGATACCGGCGTGTCAAAACGGATCCGCAGGCGAATATCCAGATCCGCGGCGTGAACAGACTCCTCCGGCTGGGTGGTCAGTCGTTCATGCGCGTCGTCCGAAGGGATGAAACGCGAAAAGTAGCGGCTCCGCCTGAAGTAGCTGGCGACGCAATTCGAGACGCACCGGTACATGAAACTGCGAAGGCTACCACGCTCGGGATCCCAGAACCGGAGTTTTTGCATCACCTCGATCCAGCATTCCTGTCGGACATCCTCGACCTGGTCGAGGAAGATCCGATGGCGACTGGCATTGACCACCGAGTGGACAATGGGCTCCAGATGCAGTCGAATAGCCTCGAAGGATGCTTTGTCTCCTTGAAGAAATCGCCGCACGTTCTCATGCAGGTGATCGCTCTCCCAGGAGATGTTTTCTCGTTTCACAGCGGATGAATTCATAAGCCCGTCTTCCCCAGGTGAATTTCGGAACGAACCCTTCCGGATAATCGGCCGGTATCCGGCGGTACGGATTGAAACCCTTCCGCGCCGGCACGTGTTTCAACCAGAATTTCCCCAGCGACAGGAAATGCACGGTCTTCCCCAGCGCCAGATCGTTCATCATGCATTGGATCATCGATACGAGAACCAGCCGGACCTCATACTGATGAAGCCCCGTCAGTTCGGCGATACGGACGATCATGTCGGTCGAGACGACGCGCGGTTTCGCCATGTCAGACCTCCGTGCCCGAAGCGGCCGTCTCTTCAGCCTCCGCGGGGGCTTCCTTGGCTCCGAGTGATTTCACCAGTGTCGGATACAGCGCATCCAGCGAACGCGACACTTCAGCCCTGAACGTGTCGATGAGGCTTTGCTGATCCCGTATGAATTTTCCCACGATGCGGCTTCCGGTATGGTCGAGCAGCGTTTTCAATTCCTTCGCGTCCATAAAGTTTCTCCTCCAATGTTTTGATTTTCAGTTCCTTCCGCCGAAAGACTTCCTTCAGCATGAAAAGGGCTGATCCCCAGCCCGTCAGAAACGACAGGATCCCCACGAACCAGACTCGGATCGGTTCCATCACGCACCTCCCTCAAGGTAGACCTTCACGACCTCGGAGAGGTCATGCAAAGACTCGCCCGTGAAATAACGTTGCCCGCAGATCGTTTCCCGGCTGATGACCGAGCGGCACGGTTCGGACAGATCGTCCGGCGTAACGGGTCTCACGAAGCGGACCAATTTGTTCATCGTGTCCGAACGGAAGCGGGAAACATGCAATTGGCTGCGACCTTCGGCATCCTTGAATGCGATGTAGTAACGCTTGAAGACCGGCTTGAGTCCGAGGGAGGCGAGCAGTTCCACGACACGGCTGACGGTTTCCGAAATTTCCGGAGTCAGACTTTGGGGAATGGCGATCGTCTTGGCGAGCCGGGCACTTTGGGAGAGGAGCCGACGCTTCCGGCTCTCGAATATTTCGGCTCCGGACCGGCGAAGGTTTTGAGCGAGGGCCTCGCGGCATTCGCGGCGCGCCTGGCAATGTTCACGACAGGGAGCGAGGTTTTCGTCAAAGAGGTAGCCGAAACAGTCGATTGCATGATTCATCCGAAAAACATCTTACCTGAAATGAATCATTTGAAAAGACTAAAAACATAATAAATTCAAATGTTTATCATGGGTAACGCATTTGCGTTACCGGTGAGCAAAAACGGACCTACTTGAGACGCATCTTGTTGCCCGCTCGGAGTTCCATGATGTGTCTCGCGATGGCCCGGATGATTCCGGGAACGCTCAGTTTGGTGAACGTGGTGAGCAACAGCGTCCCGACGGTGATACCGCCGCCGATCCATTCGATCGGTCCGCCGTGCGTGAAATAATTCACGCATCTTTCGAGAATATCCTGTTCCATATTCCGTCCTCCTTCAGGTTTTTGATTTCACGAACCAGTAAGCCAGTCTCTGAGTCGGCCGTATGTCCACATGCGTGAACGAGGGATAGGAGCCGATGCCCTTCACCCCGAGGTTCTTCGCGGAAACGGCCTCGAGAATTTTCTGCGCGACGGTGCGGGCGGGCATGCCTTCGATCTTGATATCCGCTGCGCGGCCCTCGATGTGTTGCGATCTCTTCACGCCGCCGACCTTGCGGTTGTATTCCGGCGTTCGGTAGCCGGACGTGACCGTGATAACGCGGTTACCGCACAGCATACGGATCAGTTCCAGCTGCTCGCACAAGGGCCTGAGCCGCGACGTGACCCAGGCGGCGGGATACGGCGTGCCGTCACCGCAACGGAATTCCTCAAGGTTGAAATGCGACGTCACTTGCATAGTGGCTTTCGATCCTTTGTTTGATGAAGGCGACGTCCTGTTTGACGTGCTCCAATTCGACCTGCGTCTTGGCCACATCGACTTTCAGACTCCAGAACATGCCGGAAGCCGCGAGGACGGCCCCGATGATGGCGAACCAGAATTTCCAGTCTCCGTTTTTCATGTCAGTAACAGTTCACCCGTAAACTTTTCGAGATGAGAATCTCGCCTTTCGGGTCCTTGACGAAAC